>DASSXJ010000054.1 GCA_035703895.1 bacterium
CGGCCCGCCGGCGTCGAGGTGCAAGAGGATCCCTTCCTGGGTGAGCTCGATCCGGCCCCGGGAGGTCTCGGAGAGCGGCCGGATCCGGTCGCTCGTCGTCCCTGGATCGGAGAGCCGGAGCAGGACGCCGGCCCGGCCGCGGCTGATTGCCGATACCCCCGCGCGGCGGGCCATGACGCGGAGACGGATGATCTCCGCGAGATGCTGCACCGGTTCCGGAAGCGGGCCGTACCGGTCCCGAAGCTCGTCGATCGCCGCGCGGCACTCCTCGATCGTCTGAGCCGCCGCCAGCTGCCGGTAGGCGGCCATCCGCTGTCCGGACGACCGGATATACGTGTCCGGCAGGAACGCACCGACGTCGAGATCGATCGCCACCTCCGCAGGCTCCTCGACTACTTCCCCGCGCGTCTCGCGGACGGCTTCCTCCAGCAGGCGCATGTAGAGGTCGAACCCGACGGCCGCGAGGTGTCCGTGCTGCTCCGGTCCCAGCAGGTTGCCCGCCCCACGGATCTCCAGGTCGCGCATCGCCAGCTTTAAGCCCGAACCGAGCTCGACGAACTCGCGCATCGCGACGAGCCGCTGTTCGGCCTCCGGGGTCAGCCGGGCGTGCTGAGGATAGAGGAGATACGCGTACGCCTGGCGGTCCGCCCGCCCCACGCGGCCTCGGAGCTGATACAGTTGGGCGAGCCCGAGTGTGTGGGCATCCTCGATGATGATCGTGTTGACGCGCGGGATGTCGAGGCCGATCTCGACGATCGTGGTGCTGACCAGCACATCGTACCGGCCGCCGAGGAAATCGAGCATGACCCGCTCCAGCCGCTCCTCGGGCATCTGCCCGTGGGCCACCGCGACGCGCGCGTCCGGCACCAGCCGGCGGATCCGCGTCGCGGCCCGCTCGATCGTCTCGACGCGGTTGTGGATGACATAGACCTGGCCTTCGCGGGTGAGCTCGTCCCGGATCGCCTCGCGGACGAGGTCCGGGGTTTCCTCTCGGATCACGGTACGGATCGGCTGGCGGGCGTCCGGCGGCGTCTCCATGACCGAGAGGTCGCGCAGCCCGGCCAGGGACATATGGAGGGTGCGCGGGATCGGCGTCGCGGTCAACGTCAGGACATCCACCTGGCTGCGGAGCTGCTTGAGCCGTTCCTTGTGGGTCACGCCGAACCGCTGCTCCTCATCGATGATGACGAGGCCGAGGTCCTTGAACGTGACGGAACGGCTGAGCAGGCGGTGGGTCCCGATGATCACGTCCACGGTGCCGGTCCGCAGGCCTTCCAGGACGGCCTTTTGCTCCCGCGGTGAGCGGAACCGGCTGAGCATCTCCACCCGGACGGGGAAGACGGCGAACCGTTCGCGGAAGACGGAAAAATGCTGCTGGGCCAGGATCGTGGTGGGGACGAGCACCGCCACTTGTTTCCCGTCGAGCACCGCCTTGAACGCCGCGCGCACCGCGACTTCGGTCTTTCCGTATCCCACGTCGCCGCTCACCAGGCGATCCATCGGCTTGGGTGCCTCCATGTCTCGCTTCACATCCTGAATTGCCTGCCACTGGTCCGGCGTTTCCTCGTACGCGAACGCTTCCTCCATTTCACGCTGCCAGGGCGAGTCGGGAGAGAATGCGTGCCCGCTACGCGTCTCGCGGGCCGCGTAGAGCTCGAGCAGTTCCCGGGCCATCTCGCGGGTCCGCTCGCGGACGCGGCGCTTCTCTCGCTCCCACTCGGTTCCGCCGAGCCGGTGGATCTGCGGGGTTTGTCCCTCGACGCCGACGTACCGCTGGACGAGGTTGATCTGATCGGTCGGCACGTACAGGGCGTCCCCGCGCGCGTACTCGAGGTGCAGGTAATCCCGCTCCCCGCCGCCCACCGTCAGGCGCTCGATTCCCCGATACACGCCGATACCGTGGTGGATGTGGACCACGAGATCGCCGGGCGCGAGCTCCGTCCAGCTGCTGATTCGCGCTCCATCGCGAAGCCAGCGGATGTGACGACGCCGGCGCCTCCATCCGAGGATCTCGGCATCGGTGACCACGACCAGGTCGTCCAGGGTGAACCCCCCGGTCAGCGCTTCGGGTACGGTGTGGATGCTCGCGGGGGAAGGCACCTCGACGAGCCGTTCCACCAGTCCTGCGGCCAGGTGGTATTCGGCGAACAGCTCCACCATGCGGTGCGCCTGGCGGCTGGCCACGACGACCCTCCGGCCGGAGGCGGCCCACTCGCGGAGCTGGCCGGCGAGCGCTTCCATCTGGCCGGCAAACGACTCGACGGTGCCGAATTCGATGTCCACGGCCGGTCCGCGGTCCGGCCGGTGAAGCGTCGAGAGGGCCACGGTCCGGCGGGCGTCGAGCGCTGCCGCGATGCGCACCCACGGCACGATGGGCATGGATGTTTCCTTCGGGATCCGGCCCGCCTCGATCGCCCGCGCATGGGTCGCCGTGGCTCGTGCGACCAGGGCCTGCGCCTGGCGCGCGAGCTCATCCGGTTCATCGAGCGCGCACATCGCATCGGGGATGATCTCCGGGAGCGCGACGGTCGGACTCTGACCCGGCCGGGCCGGGAGGATGATGGCGCGGGACAGGGTGCGAATCGTGCGCTGCGTTTCCGCATCGAACACGCGGATCGATTCGACCTCGTCCCCTGCCCATTCGATGCGGATCGGATGCTCTTCGGTAGACGGATAGACGTCGACCAGCCCTCCGCGCACCGCGAGGTCGCCGAGACGGCGGACAAGGTCGGTGCGTTCGTATCCGGCAGCCGTGAAGCGCTCGACGACGTGGCCGAGGTCGGTCCGCAACCCTGGGGCGAGGTCGACCCGGACCAGGTCGATCCAGCGGGGGTCGGGCACCGCATGCAGCGCGCCCGCGATCGACGCGACGATCACTTGGGGAGATCCGCGGCGCGCCCACTCCAGGATGCGCTGCCGAGCCCCCTCGGTCTCGACCGACGGAGGATCCTCGGGGTTGAACGACTCCCACGGCGTCAGGAGGTGTACCGCCCCCGCCGCCGGAGGGAGGAAGACCGCGAGGTCGTCGGCCAGCCGTTCCGCCTGATCGCGGCCGGAGGTCAGGATGAGCCACGCGGGGGCCTGCCCCTCGAAGCGCGTGATGAGGCCGGCGAGGACC
>DASSXJ010000055.1 GCA_035703895.1 bacterium
GGGGTGGGTGCGGTTCAATATGAACAACGACATCTTCAAGGACAAGAAGATCCGCGAGGCCGTGGCCCACGCCATCAATCGCCAGGCGATCGTCCAGGGACTCTATGCCGGGTACGGCGAGGTGGCCCAACAGCACATGCCTCCGTCGATGTGGGGACGAACCCAGGGCGTGAAAGGGTTCGAGTACGATGTCGCAAAGGCGAAACAGTTGCTGGCCGAGGCGAAGTACCCGAACGGGTTTTCCCTCGACTTCTGGTACATCCCGGTGAGCCGTCCCTACTTCCCCGCCGGCAAGGAGATCGGAACGGCGATCGCCAGCGACTTGGGCAAGGTCGGCATTCGGGTCCACCTGATGACCGAGGACTGGGCCGCGTATCTCAAGGACCGCAAAACCAACAAGTTCCCCATCTTCATGATCGGGTGGATCGGGGACAACGGGGACCCGGACGATTGGCTCGGGTTCTTCTTCCCCAAGTACGATAAGGACAACGCGTACCTCTCGTACAATAACCCGGCCGTGTTCGACCTGATCAACAAAGCCAAAGTGACCGTGAGTCAGGCCGAGCGGGCAAAGATGTACGCGCAGGCCGAGCAGTTGCTCCTCGACGACTACCGGGACATCCCGATCGCCCACGCCAAGGTCCCGATCTTGATGCGTAAGAACGTGGCGGGCCTCGTCGGACAGCCGGACGCGAACGAGTACATGGAGACGGTGTCCCTCAAGTAACTCAGGGTGTCCTAAGCTCAGACGGGGGGCCGGCACCAGCTGTCCGGCCCCCTGTCGTGCCGCATAGCGAATGCTTCGGTACATCGGACGCCGCGTGCTTGCCCTCATCCCCATCCTCATCGGGGTCTCCGCGGCGGCATTCCTGCTGATCCACCTCCTTCCCGGCGATCCGGCAACCGTGTATCTTGGAGAACATGCCAGCCCCGAGTCGATCGCGCGCGTGCAACATGAGTTCGGGCTGGATCAACCGCTGCCGGTGCAGTATGGGGTCTACCTGTGGCATGCGATCCGAGGCGACTTTGGGGATTCATTGGAAACCCACCGGCAGGTGATTGTGGAGTTCTGGCCTCGCTTCCCGGCGACGATCGAACTGTCGTTGGGGGCGATCACGGTGGCCCTGTTCGTGGGCATCCCCATCGGCCTCCTCTCGGCCGCAAAACCCAACTCCATCTTCGATCGAGCTGGGATGGCAATCGCCTTGGCCGGGGTCTCGCTTCCGGTGTTCTGGCTCGGTCTGATGCTCGTCTACATCTTTAGCGTCTACTTCCACTCGCTTCCGACGAGTGGCCAGATCGGGATCGACTACTCGCTGCAAACCGTTACACGCATCGACGTCCTCGATGGCCTGCTCACGGGGAACCTTCCCGCGGCCTGGGATGCGCTACGCCACCTCATCCTCCCGAGCATCACCCTCTCCTCGTATTCGACGGCGATCATCGCTCGGATGACCCGAGCGTCGATGCAAGATGCGCTTCATCAGGACTACATTCGGACCGCGCGCGCAAAGGGCGTGGCCGCGCGGGTAGTCATCATCGGCCACGGGCTCCGTAACGCGCTCCTGCCGGTCATCACAGTGATCGGGCTCCAGGTGGGTTCGCTCTTGACCGGCGCGATCCTGACCGAGACGATCTTTTCGTGGCCGGGGGTGGGGCGGTTCATGTACGATTCGATCCTCTTTCGCGACTACCCCGTGATCTTGGGCGGGATTCTGCTGTTCTCGCTCGTATTCGTGCTCGTCAATCTATGCGTCGATGTGCTGTATGCTTTCCTCGACCCCAGAATCCGTTACGCGTAGCCTGATCACGCACCCTGCGATGCGCCGCTCGGAGCGGTCGGCGCTCCGCATGGCCGTGCGGCGGTTCTGGCGGAACGGAAATGCCCGCACAGGCTTTTTTCTGATTGCGGTGTTCACTCTGATTGCGATCTTCGCCCCGAAGATCGCCCCCGTCGGGATCGACGATGAGAACCTCGCCATGCGGCTTCATCCGCCAACGGCCCAAAATTGGTTCGGCACCGATGAGCTCGGACGCGACGTCCTGAGCCGCGTGCTCTACGGAGCCCGCATTTCCATGACGGTCGGCTTGGTCGCAGTGGCAGGCGCGTTGGGCACCGGGGCGCTTTTGGGGATCAGCGCAGGGTACCTTGGGGGACGCGTGGACAATATCGTCATGCGGATCATGGACATCATGCTCGCGTTCCCATCCGTGATTCTGGCTATCGGGATCGTCGCGATGCGCGGCCCCGGCCTCAACAACACCATCCTGGCCGTCAGTATCGTCAATATCCCCGTGTATGCGCGCGTCGCGCGGGCGTCCACCCTTTCAATCAAAGAGCACGAGTATGTGACCGCCGCTCGGGCGATGGGCGCGCGAAGCTGGCGCGTGTTGATGAGAGCGGTTCTGCCAAACGCCGCCTCTCCGCTGGTCGTTCAGGCGACCCTTGGCGTCGCGGGCGCGATCCTCGACGCGGCCGCGCTGGGCTTCCTCGGATTGGGTGCCCAACCGCCGACGCCCGAGTGGGGCGTGATGCTCTCTGACAGCTACAAGTACCTCTTGACCGCGTTCTGGGCCGCCCTCGCTCCGGGTGCCGCGATCGCCCTCATGGTGCTCAGCTTTAACCTCACCGGAGACGGCCTCCACGACGCACTGGATCCCCGCCTCTCGGGATCCTTCTAACCCCCCAGCACGCGCTCCGCCGCCTCTTCCCCCGAACGGATGCAGTCGGGAATCCCCACACCCCCAAACGCATTGCCGGCGACGGCGAGTCCGGGGTGGCGGGCCACGCGCACCTGAATGGCGGCCACCCGGTCGGGGTGCCCCACCTGATATTCCGGCATCGACGCCGAGTGCCGGTGCACCCGCACCAGGGTGGGCGCAGAGGAGATGCCGAGCAGAGGTCCGAGATCCTGTTGGACCAGCGCGGCGAGATCGGCATCGTCGCGATCCAGCACCCCCTGGGACCGCTCCCCGCCGAGGAACGCGCGGAACAGCACATCGCCGTCGGGCGCCCGGCCTGGATATTTAAGGCTGGAGAACGCACAGGCGAGGATCGACCGGCCTTCCACCTGGGGCACCACAAAGCCGAACCCGTCGAGCGGATGCCGGATCTCCGTCCTCGGGTACACGAGCGTCACAATCGCCGACGAGTGATAGGGAATCGTCGACAACTCGCGTCCCAGATCGGGATCGAGGCCTCCCACAAGCCGGGCCGACCGGGACGCGGGAACCGCGAGGATCACACCGTCGGCCAGCAGTGTCGTGCCATCGGCCAGGTTGACCCGCCACGTTCGCGGCCCGCTCGACCGCCCGAGGGAGGTGACCCTCCGGCGCAGCTTGACCGAAGACGCCGGTAGACGCCCCGCCAGGCCGGAGACCAGCTCCTGCATCCCCCCCGCCGGCGCCGCGAACAGGCTCCACCGCGGGCCGCTGCCATCTTGGCCTCCGCGGCTTCCTGGCGACCGCCGCAGCGCCCGGATCACGCTCCCGTGCCGGCGTTCCATCTCCGCAAACCGGGGCATCGTGGCGCGCAAACTGACCCCGGCCGGATCCACCGTATAGATCCCGGTGACGAGCGGCTGGACCACCCGATCCAGCACCTCGTGTCCGAATCGCCGCGTCACGAACGCCCCCACGCTCTCGTCTTCCTCACCCCGGCGTTTCGGCAGAACGAGATCCATCGTCGCGCGCATCTTGCCGCGCCAGGAGAGCAGCGGGGACCGCCACAGCGGCCCAAGCCGGCTCGGCGCCAGGAGAACGAATCCGTCGGGCAACGGCACGAGCCGTCCGTGGTGGACCACGAAGGTTCGGCGGTGAGCCCCTTGGGTGGGGATCAAACGCTCCGTCAACCCCAGCCGGTCGCACAGCTCGAGAGCCCAGGGCTTCTCGGTCAGGAACGAATCCGGTCCCCCCTCGATGAGATACCCGTCGATCTGCTCGGTCGCAATCGTGCCGCCGAGCCGGTCGCTCGCCTCAACGAGGATGAGATCGATCGGCGCCCGCCTCGCCGCGCTCAACTCCAAGAGCCGGTGCGCCGCGGCCAGGCCGGCGATCCCGCCGCCCACGACCACGATCCGCAGGGCGTCGGCCCGGCCCTGCCCGGGGATCGGCGAGGATTTCACGCCACCGCCCTGGCCCGCACGAGGTCACCAAGCATCCGGATGAACGCCGGGTGATCCATCACCGTGCCCGCGCGATGAAACGCCACCCCGCTGCGACCCGCGGTCTCGCGAGCTTCCGTATCGAGATCGTAGAGGACTTCAATATGGTCGCAGACGAAGCCGATCGGGGCGACGACAACGGCTCGCTCACCGTCTCGCCCCAGGGACCGAATCACATCATTGATGTCCGGGTCGAGCCACGGAGTCCTCGGGTCACCGCTGCGGCTCTGGTATGCGAGCGACCACCGCGGGTGCTGGAGTCGGGCGGCGACGAGCCCCGCAGAGGCGGCCAGCTGGCCGGCGTACGGCGCCTTGGCTGCCATCGCCGACGGAAGGCTGTGCGCGGTGAAAATGAGCGTGGTCCTCTCCCGGTGCCCGGCGGGAACGGCGCTCATCGCCGTGGCGATCCGATCGGCCTGCGCCTCGATGAACCCGGGGTGATCGAACCACGGCCCGAGGTAGTCTACGGCGGGCGCTCCTTCCCCTACCCGAACGCGCGCCTCTGCGACGTTCTCCTGGTACTGCTCGTAGCTCGAGTAACTGCGGTGAGGCCCCATCACGATCCCGAGGGCATGGCGGACGCCATCCGCGCGCATCCGGGCCAGGCCCTCGTGGAGGTAGGGGGTCCAGTTTCGCATGCCGACGTAGACCGGAATCCGCGGGCCGCGCGCGGCCAGATCAGCCTGCAGGGCCTCCGCTTGCCGGTGCGTCAACTCGGTGAGCGGGGAGTGCCCATCGAATACCTCATAGTGGTGGACCACCTCTTCGATGCGCTCCGGCTGCACGGTGCGGCCGAGCAGGACGTTGGCAAGGAATGGCCGGACGTCTTCCATCCGATCCGGACCACCGAACGCGATCAGCAGCACGGCATCGTAGCGCGACATGTCACCGATGGCTCTCCTCATGCACGATTTCGACCAGCGCGGCGGCGTGCTGCCACGGGGTCTGTGGGAGGACCCCATGCCCGAGGTTGAAGATGTGTCCCGATCGGTCGCCTGCGCTTGCCAAGATGGTTCGGACCGCCCGTCTGATTTCTGCCGGGTCGGCCAGCAGCACCGCGGGATCGAGGTTACCCTGCACGGCGACGTCCTGGCCCAGACGGTCCCACGCCCGGCCCAGGTCCACGCGCCAGTCCAGTCCGATCACGTCGCCGCCGGCCTCGCACATCAGCTCCAGTAGACCCGCGGTTCCGATGCCGAAGTGGATCACGGGGACCGCTCCCGCGATCCCGTCGATGACCTGCTTGGTAAACGGGAGGACGTGCCGGCGGTAGTCGTCGGGCGCCAAACACCCCACCCAACTGTCGAAAATCTGCACAGCCTGGGCACCGGCGGCGATCTGCCCGTTGAGGTATCCGATCGTCAGCGTCGCAAGCTTGTCCATGAGCCTCCGCCAGGTTGCCGGATCACCGTACATCAGGGTCTTTGTCCTGAGGAACTGCCGGGACGGACTCCCTTCGACCAGATACGACGCGACGGTGAACGGACCGCCCGCGAACCCGATCAGGGGCACGCGTCCGTGAAGCGCCTGCCGCGCGCGCCGGACGGTCTCGAACACAAACGGCACGGCCTCGTGAGGATCCACCTCCCGCAACCGCTCGACATCGGCGGCCGTCCGCACGGGACGGTGGACGAGCGGGCCCTCGCCTTTTGCGTACTCGAGCCCGACGCCGAGCGGCTCGGTGACGAGGAGGATGTCGGCGAAGATGATCGCCGCATCCACCTTCAGGCGGTCTACCGCGAGCACGGTCACTTCCGCCGCTGCATCGGGGGTCTTGCAGAGTTCAAGCAGGCTGATCCGTTCGCGGATCGCCCGATACTCCGGGAGAATCCGGCCCGCCTGCCGCATCAGCCAGATCGGCGTGAACTCGACCGGTTCCCGGCGGCACGCCCGGAGGAAAGGAAGTGTGTGGCCCATCGCTCCTATTAAAACACGCCGACGACCGCCACGAGCCCGGCGGCCGCCGCGACGAACACCACCGGCTCGATCCCTGTCCAGCGGCTGTTGGCGGCGGACTCGTGCTTCCACCAGTGACTGGGGAAGAACTTGCGCCCCTTGCGCTTGAACAAAATGTCCGGGACGTTCTCGAGATCGGGAATCACGCCCCCGATCACCCCGGCGGTCATCCCGATGTTCCCGGCCACAATAGCCAGCGCCAGGACCGCGAGCACCCCGCACGCATCGGCGATCAGATGCAGGGGTCTATCGTCGTCGCGATGCGGCACGAAGTCGAGCACTACATGCGAGACCGCTCCGGCAACAAACGCCACCGCAGGGCGCCCGACGAGCACTCCGCTGAGCCCGCCCACGAGCGCATGGGTTGTCGCCTTCATTCGTTACGTGAGCATCCTCGGGCCGAATCCTCACAATGAGGGGTGGGCAGATGTGCGACCAGGGGCGCACAGGCACAGGACCCTCGATCACCTGCGACAGGAGTTCGGGACGGAGGGTCCCGCCCCCTCCAACGTGCGTCAAACGCGAGTGATGCTCATCCCCGAGATCGGCAAAGATGATCCGGGGACGCAGAGATGGAAGTACATGCAGCATCGCGATCCGGTTTGAGGGAGGAACGGAGATGGAGGAGACGAACCGCCGGCCGATCATCTACACGCCTTCCGACCTGCCCAAGTGGCAAAATTTCTTCCTGATCGGATTGGTCCTCTGGATCGCGTCGGTCGTGGTCACAGGAACGACGGGCAACGTGAACATGATTCCGACGGTCGTCCTGCTGGGAAGCTTTCTTGTTCCGGTCACCGCCGTCATCTGGTATTTGGATCACTACGAGAGCCCCGAGCTCACGCTGCGATTGGTCTTTTACACGTTCATCGTCGGCGGCGTCCTCGGCACGCTCGCGGCCTCCGTGCTGGAGTCGTGGCTGCGCAGCGAGAGCCTCCTCGTCTATGTCGGTGTTGGGCTGATCGAAGAATTCGCCAAACTGATGGCGTTGCTTTTTGTGGCCCGTCGCCTGCCACGCTACACCATTCGAGACGGCATCGTGCTCGGCGCAACCGTCGGGTTTGGCTTTGGCGCCCTCGAGAGCAGCGGGTATGCGTTGACCTCGCTCTTCTCTATCGGCGGACACGAAGTCTCGTTGTCGTTGGGCAACCTGGTGTTCACAGAACTCATCCGCGGCGTGTTGGCGCCGGTCGGACATGGGTTGTGGACGGCGATCCTCGGGGGCGTGCTCTTCGGAGCCAGCCGAGCAGGGCGTGTCCGCGTGACGCGCAAGGTGTTCGGCACCTACCTGCTCGTGGCGCTGCTCCATACCCTGTGGGACGCGATGCGGGGTATCGCGTTCGCGCTGACCGCGCTGTTTACGACCACGCCCGCCCAGCGGATCGCGATCATAGAGGGTGTGCTGCTGCCCCCCACCATCAAGCAGGTCAAGGTATTTCTCGCCTTCGAGGTCGGCGGGCTCGTCGTGATCTCGCTCTACGGACTCTTCATGCTGTGGCGTCTCTGGCATGCACCGGACCGCACGCCACATCAATGAAGGCGCATACCCGCGGAGAGGTGAGTTTAGCGGCGCACCACGGTGATGTAGGTCACGATGTCCCACGCGTTGCGAATGCCAACGAAAATCAGCAATACGACGCCGCCCGCGAGGATGAACAGTGCCAGCACCGGAGCAGCGGCAAGGGCTATCGCACCTGCCGAGATCGCCCCATACGCCACAAAGGGCAGGATCGTGTACCATATCCAGTCCTCGAAATCCGCCGTATAGAAGGAGAGTCGCCTCGTCCGATGCATCACGCGCAGAATGTACACGAGGCCGAGGAGACCGATGAGGGCGACCGCCACGCCGGCGTGAACCAGCGAGCGCCACGGCGCGATGAGCACGGCCGAGATGAGCAATGCCGCGGCAAAGTGCATGACCGTCGGCGTACTAAACGTCGCGATCCCTGCATGGGTATCTTCCGCCCGTTCCGTCCGCGTCACCAGGGTGATCACGACGAACATCAACCCGGTCAACGCCGCAGCCGACGAGCCGGTCATGACGTAGAAGCTCGACCAGGCAGTGAGGATCGACGATGCGGTGTCGGCCATTGTTACGCTTTGCGAGCCTTGACGCCGAGCGCCATCGCAGCCTCCGCGGCAGCGCGCTCGCCGGTTTCGAGCGCTCCATTCACCGTGCCGCCTTGGCCGTCGGTCGACGTGGCTTCGCCTGCGAAGAAGAGCGTGTCGTCAACCGGCGCCGCAAGCGCCGCGCGCGCATTCCCGCCCCCGACAGTGACATAACTGTACGCGCCGCGTGCGAACGGGTCGCGGCTCCAATCGTGTGTGAGGCCGCCTTCAAGCTCCTTACGCACGAGCTCCGGTTGGTTGAACAATGCCCCGAAACCGCCGAGCGCGCGCTCGATGAGGGTCGCTTCTGCGACGCCGCTGAGCGCGATCGCCCTTGGGCCGCCAACCCATGCGATGACAAGCGTGCTGCGTACCGGCAACTCCGTCCAATACGTCGGGAAGGGTTGCCGTTCGCAGCGAAAGAACGCGGCGTCCCGGTAGCGCCCGTTTCGAATCTGCTCCCAGAACGCCGTCCGGAACCATAACACAACCTTCACCGCGTGGCCCATCTCGATGCGCCGAAGCGCCTCGATCTTAGCAGGCGGTAACTGAGGGGCGAACGCGACCGCGGTGTCGTCGCCGCGATGGCGTAAGACGCCTATCGGAAGTGTCACGATCACGGCTCGCGCATGAATCGCCTGCGGCGTACCGCAACACTCCGCATCGACGGTGACGGCTCCACGACGCCACGAAATTCGGCGCACGATTGTCGACAGGCAGAGCTGCACGCCCGCCGCGACGCAGGCATCGCGGAGATGGTCGAACATCCGCCGGTAACCGCCGAGCGGCCGCGCGATCGAAAAATCGACCCCCGATCGCCATTCGTCTACCATCGCACGTGCACTGGCGATCGCCGGATCAGCGGCATCGAATCCCTCGACGAATGCACGAGCTTCCGTCGCGGCCTCCCACGTCGCCTCATCCCCCTCGAACGGCCGCAGGAATCGGTCGACGCTCTCGTCGTCGGCGAGCGCTCGGGCCGCCTCCATGATGCCGGCAACCGACGACACGTCCGTGTCATCACGTCGTAGTTCGCCGTCCTCGGAGCACCTCCACGCATCGCCGCTCGTGTCTGCGGCCGTCGTTCCCGCGTCGCGGAGCAATTGCATCGTCAGCTCGCCTCGGCCGTGGATGAACTCTGCGCCGAGTTCCACCGGCGTTGCCGTCCGCGCGACGGGACGCGACCACACGCGGCCGCCGATGCGGTCACGTGCCTCCAGCAGAACCACCCGCACCGAGCGACCGGCGAG
>DASSXJ010000056.1 GCA_035703895.1 bacterium
GGCGTACGTCGCTCTCCCAGGCGGGATCGACGTGCCCGAGATCATGGACAGCCGCGCGACGTACCTCGGCGCGAAGCTCGGGGGGTACGCGGGGCGCCGACTGGAGCGCGGGGACCGCGTCGGCTGCGCGCGGATCGCGGCTGCATCATCGCTCCGACTCCCGGAGCGCCACCGACCGCCGGTCGGCGGGAGCGCCGATGTGCGGATCGTGCTGGGGCCTCAGCAGGACTACTTTACCGACGAGGCCGTGGCCACGCTCCTCGGTCAGCCGTACTTCGTGAGCCTCGAGAGCAATCGTGTCGGCTACCGGCTCGACGGGCCGCGTCTGGGCTACCGGGTGCCGGTTGACCTGCTCTCGGACGGGATGCTGCCCGGCGCGCTTCAAGTGCCGCCGGGCGGTCAGCCGATCGTGATCATGCCGGACGGCCCGACGACCGGGGGATATCCGAAGATCGGCGGCATCGTGCAGCCCGACCTGCGGCGAATCGCGCAGGCGCAGCGAGGGGAGGCGATCCGGTTTCGAGCGATTGCGTGGGACGCCGCCCACACTGCGGCTCGGGGAGAGGCCGCGTACATCGCCGGACTCCGGTTCGAACCGGTGCCCGCGTAGCGTACGTGGACGCGGCGGGCCGTCCCGCCGGGATGACGGCCACGGCCGTGACTTGCTTGTCGATGGCCCCGCCGGCGGTCCTGGTATCCTTGAACCGCAAAGCCAATTCGCGGGACGCGATCGTAAGCGCCGGGCGGATTGGCGTCAACATGCTCGCGTTCGGGGTTCGCCTCGTTTTTTGACTTCACCCGATCTCCGCGGTAGAGTGATTCTATGTCCACCGACGAGGGGCACCGCCCGCGGATTGGGGTGGCGGGCAAGGATGCCGCCCAACTCACGAACTATCTCGAGGCGATTGAGGCGGCCGGAGGCGAGCCTGTGCCGCTCCTGCCCGGCACCGGAGGGTCTCCCGAGGCGCTGCTCCATGCCCTTGATGGTCTGCTCCTCACGGGAGGGAAGGACATCGATCCAGAGTTGTACGGCCAATCGCTGCGGGAGGGGCTCGGCGTCGACGTGGATGGACCGCGCGATGAGCTGGAGATCCCCCTGGCGCGCCGGGCGCTCGAGCGCGATCTCCCGGTACTCGGCATCTGCCGCGGCATCCAGGTGCTGAACGTTGCAGCCGGAGGCACGCTCTTCCAGGACATTACCCTCACCGGGATCGCGCGCGGAAGCCATAATCAGCGAGAAGCGATTCCCCAACCTCCCGAGGATGCAGCCGTCCACGAGGTGACGGTCACACCCGGGAGCCAGGTGGCGGAGATCCTTGGGGAGACCCGGATGGGGGTCAATACCTTTCACCACCAGGTGATCGCGCATCCGGCCGACCGATTCGCGGTCGTGGCCCGGTCCGTAGAGCCGCGGGGCGACGGGGTGATCGAGGCCGTCGAGGTCGCGGGACGGGCGTTCGCCATCGGCGTGCAGTGGCATCCCGAGCGCATGTGGCGACGTGTGCCGGCGTGCGCCCGCCTCTTTGCGGCGCTGGTGAGAGCGGCGGCGCGAAAGCCGGTTGGCTAATCTCCCCCAGCCCAATCGTCTGCGCATACTACGGGTGGGACGTCTGCGAGGGGCGTCCCGTCTTCGCGTTGGAGAAGGTATCCTGATGCTTAGGCGCGTAATCGTCCCGGGTCCATACGGCGGTTCGATGAGGGAGGCTACATGAAGGTCTTCATCTCGGCGGATATGGAAGGCACGGCCGGCGTCACGGATCGAGATCAGGTCACGCCCGACACGCACGATTACGCTCGATTCAGGCGCCTCATGACCGAGGAAGTCAACGCGGCCGTCCTGGGAGCGATGGAAGCCGGGGCCAAGGAGATCGTCGTCAACGATTCCCACGGGTCAATGCGAAATCTCCTCATCGAGGAGCTGCACCCGCAGGTCCAGCTGATCAGCGGACGCCCCAAGCCCCACGGCATGATGCAGGGGATCGACAATTCGTTTGACGCGGTGTTCTTCACCGGATACCATGCGGCCGCCGGCACGCAAAACGGAGTGCTCGACCACACGTACCGGGGGACGACAGTCCGGCAGATCAAGCTCGGCAATCTTGTGGTGGGAGAGGCGGGGTTCAACGCGGCGCTCGCGGGGCACTTCAAAGTGCCGGTCGCGCTCGTGACGGGGGACGCCACCGCGGTGGCGCAGACGAAGAAGCTGCTGACTCAGGTGGAGGCGGTCGCGGTGAAGGAGCCGATCGGCCGGATGGCCGCCCGGTCGTACCAGCCGGTCGAGGCGCGCCGGCGGATCAAGGACGGCGCGACCCGCGCGCTCAAGCGCGCACGAGACCTCAAGCCGCTCGCCCTCCCGCGCCCCGTGGTGGTGGAGCTGGACTGGCACACGTCCGCGATGGCCGACCAGTGCATGCTCATCCCCGGGATGATCCGCGTCAATCCACGGGCGGTCTCCTACAAAGCCCGGGATATCGAACAGGCCTACACGTTGACGAGAGCCTGCCTCACACTGGCTGGATCCGTGGTCTAACCCGCGCCTCAGCGATCCCTCCCGGCTCGCGGTGCCGGCGCTGTGCATTCCGCCCTCTTTTCTACGCTCGCGGCCACTCTCGAGGAAGTCGGAAGTATCTCGGGCACGCTCGGCAAGATCGATCGGCTCGCCCGCTATCTCGCCGGTCTCAGCGATGCGGATCTCCGGCGGGCGTGCACGTTTCTGACCGGCGCGGCGTTCCCCATCGGTGATCCCCGTCGCCTCCAGGTGGGCTGGTCGGCGATCGCAGACGTGCTGACGGAGCTCACCGGAGCGGGCCCCGAGGAGCTGCACGCCGTGTACCTGGCCCACGGCGACCTTGGCATGACGGCCGGCGCGCTCTTAGAGAGGCGTCCCCCGGATCCGGGGCTCTTCCCCCGCGGGCTGACCTTGGAATCCGTGGTCGAGACCTTTGGCGCCATCGCCGCCGCGAGGGGACCGTCTTCTCGACGAGTCAAGCGGGCCGCGCTGCGGAGCCTGCTCCGGGAGGCGACCCCACTCGAAGCCAAGTTTCTCGTGAAGATCCTTACCGCCGATCTGCGCATCGGATTTCGAGAGGGACTGCTGCTGCCGGCGATCGCCCAGGCCTTCGGCCGGCCGCCCGAGGCGGTCCGGCAGGCCGCCCTGCTCCTGGCGGACACAGGGGAGGTCGCGAGCCGGGCCAGGGCGGGGACGCTCGACCGCGTGACGCTCATGGTCGGATCGCCGTTTCGCTTCATGCTTGCCGGATCCATCGCGACACTCGACGACGCGTTCCGCAACGACACCCTGTCCCTCTTGGTCGAGGACAAGTATGATGGAATCCGCGTGCAGGCGCACCGAGTGGACGGGCGGCTGCTCCTGTACTCGCGCACGTTGGAGGACCTCACCCGCGCGTATCCGGAGCTCCATGCCCCGCTCGCCGCATTGGGCGAGACCTACATCCTGGACGGCGAGATCGTCGCCTGGCGCGGAGACCGCCCGCTGCCGTTTTCCGACCTTCAGAAGCGCCTGGGACGGCTCGTCCCCCGGGAGGTGGCGCGGGAGGTCCCGGTCGTCCTCATGGTCTTCGATCTTCTGCATCTCAATGGCCGGGATCTGTTGCAGGCCCCGCTCCAAGAACGGCGAGAGGCCCTGGAGCGCCTCGCCTGGGACGGCCCGGTGCGGATCAGCGCGGGAGTGATCGCCGCGAGCCCGGCGGAGGCCGAGGCCTGCTACCGGCAGGCGCGAGAGGCGGGCCACGAAGGGATCGTGCTGAAGCGGCGCGACGCTCCGTATCAGCCCGGCCGCAGGGGCCGCTTGTGGGTGAAGTGGAAGCCCGGCCTGGCGTCCTTGGATGTCGTCGTCGTGGCCGTGGAGTACGGTCACGGAAAGCGCGCGCGCGTGCTGTCCGATTACACGTTCGCCGTCAGGGCGGGCGATAATCTCGTGACCATCGGCAAAGCGTACTCCGGCCTCACCGACGCCGAGATCGCCCGTCTCACGGCGTGGTTTCTCGACCACACCATCCAGGATCACGGACGGGTGCGCTTGGTCGAACCGCGCATCGTCATCGAGGTCGCCTTCGATCGGATCATGCAGAGCGACCGCCACACCTCAGGGTACGCGCTGCGCTTTCCCCGCATCGTTCGAATTCGAGAGGACAAGCGGCCCGACGAGATCAACACGGTGGCCGACGTGCGCGCGCTCTTCCTGCAGATGACGGGCCCCGGAAGCGGCGGCGCGATACCCCCGCGAGGGGCAAAGGAGCGGGGTTCCGAGACGTAGAACTGCGTCCCATGTTGCATTTGATCGGGTCCGAGCACCGGCTGCGGAGCCTCGCGGCGTGGGTCCCGATGCTGCTCGTGTTGGGGTCCGCCGCGGTCGTATTCGGCGGCGCCCCCGCCGCGCCCGGCTCGCAGGCGCCTCCCGTCGTCGAGGTCGCGCGGCTCAGCGGCGTCATCGCACCAGCCACCGCCCGGTACATCAACCGGGAGATTCGCGAGGCCGAGCAGTCGGGAGCTGCAGCGCTGTTGATCGAGATGGACACGCCGGGTGGTCTGCTCAAGTCGATGGACGATATCACGAAAGCCTTGCTTAATACCAACGTCCCCTCCATCGTGTACGTGTATCCGAGCGGATCCCGCGCCGCGTCTGCCGGCGTGTTCATCGCCTACGCCGCGAGCGTGGCCGCGATGGCTCCCACGACGCACCTCGGCGCGGCCCACCCGGTAGGGGTGGGGGGCGGCGGCGGGACTGAAGACAAGACCCTCATGACCAAGATCACAAACGACGCGGTCGCGCAGATCCGGGGGTTTGCCGCCCGCCACGGACGCAACCCCGACTGGGCGGAGAAGGCCGTCCGCGAGAGCGTCTCGATCACCGAGACGCAGGCGCTGGATCTCCACGTGATCGATCTCGTTGCCGCGAGCCCCCGCGAGCTGCTCGATCGCATCGACGGACGGGAAGTCTCCACCGCGTCGGGGAAGGTGCGCCTGCGGACCCGGGGCGCGCGGTTGATTGACCAGCCGACGGACCTCACCGAACGGTTCCTGGGGCTGCTCAGCGATCCCAACGTCGGGTTCGTCCTGATGACGATGGCGATCTACGGAATCATCTTCGAGTTGAGCAACCCCGGCTCGGTGTTCCCCGGCGTCATCGGCGGGCTCGCGCTGATCCTGGCTCTCGCCTCCTTTGCGGTCCTCGAAGTCAACGTGGCCGGGTTGCTCCTGATCGGATTTTCGCTGATCTTGTTTATCGCAGACATCAAGGTGCCGAGTCACGGCGTCCTCACGGCCGGCGGCATCATCGCGTTCGTGATAGGATCGCTGCTCTTGACCGAGCATCAGGCGCCATTTCTTCGGATCAGCCTGACCCTGATCTTGACGATGGCCGCCCTGACCGCCGGATTCTTCGCGGTCGCCGTGGGGGCGGGGCTCCGGGCGCAACGGCAGAAAGTCCAAACCGGCCGGGAGGGACTCGTGGGCGCGATCGGGGTGGCGCGGAGCGAGTTGAGCCCTGACGGCACCGTGTTCGTCCAAGGCGAACTCTGGAGCGCCGAGTCTGCCGACGGGGTCATTCCGGTCGGCGCGCGCGTGCGGGTCACGCGGGTCGACGGGCTGCGCCTCAAGGTGCGAAAGGAGGAAGCCTCGGCATGACGACCATCATCGCGCCCATCCTCGTGATCGTGGTGATCGCGTTCCTCTCCCTATTGTCGTCGGTTGTCAAGATCGCGCGCGAGTACGAACGAGGCGTGATCTTCCGGCTCGGCCGGCTGCAGCGGGCGAAGGGCCCGGGCGTGATCCTGCTCATCCCCATGGTCGACCGGATGCTCAAGATCGACCTCCGTGTCGTCACCCTGGACGTGCCCCGCCAGGAGATGATGACCAGGGACAACGTCCCGGTGACCGTCGATGCCGTGGTCTACTTCCGGGTCGTGAACCCCGAAGATGCGGTCGTCAAGGTCGAGAACTACTCCAAGGCCACCTACCTCGTCGCCCAGACCACGCTGCGCAGCATCCTCGGGCAGCACGAGCTCGACGAGCTGCTCAGCCAGCGCGACCGGATCAACCAGCAGCTCCAGCAGGTCATCGACGTGCAGACGGAGCCGTGGGGGATCAAGGTGACCCTCGTCGAGGTGCGGGACGTGATCCTGCCCGACACGATGAAGCGCGCGATGGCGAAGCAGGCGGAGACCGAGCGGGAGCGCCGGGCCAAGGTCATCAACGCGGAGGGCGAGTTCCAGGCCGCGCAGCGACTGGTCGAGGCGGCCGCCAAGATCGCAACCCAGCCGATCGCGCTGCAGTTGCGGTATCTCCAGGCGCTCACCGAGGTGGCGACGGAGCACAACTCGACGACGATCTTCCCGATTCCGATCGATATCCTGACGCCGTTCCTCAAGAAGCCCGCGGACGATCGCGGGAAGTAACGTCCCCCCACGTGGCACGGTCGCGACATCCCGGCCTCGCCATCTGCACGTCCACGGTCGAGGAGACGCGACGGGTCGGTGAGGCGCTCGGCGAGATCCTTCGGCGGACCGTGGCGGGAGACCGGGCTCCGGCCGTCATCGCGCTGGCCGGCCCGTTGGGGGCGGGGAAGACGAGCCTGGTTCAGGGGCTCGCGCGCGGCCTCGCGGTGTCCGGAGGAGTCCGGAGCCCCACGTTCACACTGATCCACGAGCATCGCGGTGCGGTGCCGCTGTTCCACGTCGACCTCTACCGGCTCGAGGGGCCCGATGTCGAGACCCTCGGGCTCGATGAGATCACCGAGACCCCTGGTGTGACCGCGATCGAGTGGGCGGAGCGCGCTCCGGGGGTGCTGCCCCCGGAGCATCTGTGGATCGAGTTCCAGTTCGGCGCGGAAGAACCGACACGGTGTCTGCGTTTGATTCCAGAGGGCGAGCGGTACGAGCGGATCATCGCCGGGGTACGGGGATGCGGATCCTCGCGATAGAGACGGCCACGCCGGTGGCGAGCGTCGCGGTGCTCGATCGGTCGGGGCTCCTCGCGGAGACGGTGATCCGGGCGCCGATGCACCACCTGGAATGGCTCCTGCCGGCCGTGCACGAGATGCTCGAGCACCTCGGCCTCACCTCCGATTCGATCGAGGGCCTCGCCGTCAGTTGTGGCCCGGGGGGGTTCACAGGACTCCGAATCGGCATGGCCACGGCTATGGCCTGGGCGAAGGCGCGCGACCTCCCCGTGCTAGGGATCGGCACGCTCGAGGCGCTGGCCCACGTCCCCGGCGTCGACGGGCTCGTGTTCCCCGTGCTCGATGCACACCGCGGCGAGGTCGCCGGGGCGCTCTATCGTGTGGAGGCGAACGGAGTAGGGGAATGCCTCATCCCACCGCTCGTGGCGTCCCCTGAAGCGCTTGTGGCCGGCGTGGGTCCTTACCCCGGACCGGTGTTGCTCCTCGGGGATGGGCTCGACAAGTACGGCACCGCGATGTTCTCGGCACTGGGCGGTCGCGCGCGGGCGGGAGGCGCTCATCTGCATCCGAGAGCAGCGGCGGTCGGCATGCTGGCGGTGCCGCGGCTGATCAGCGGCGCCCGCACCGATCTCAATGCGCTCCGCCCGGTCTACGGCCGGAGGCCGGTCGCGTGGCCGGGGAAGGAAACACTTCGTCGAGGGGGAAACCAACGGTAAGATGGTCATCACCGATCATGTCACGATTAAACCGATGCGCCTGGACGACATCGGGAGCGTGCTCGAGATCGAGCAGATGTCTTTCCCCACTCCGTGGCCCCGGGACGCGTATCTGCACGAGCTCAAAGACAATCGCCTCGCCTGTTATGTGGTGGCACGGGAGTTCCACCGCATCGTCGGGTACGCCGGGATGTGGGTGATCCTCGATGAGGCGCACGTCACGACGATCGCGGTGGATCCACTGCACCGCCGCCGTCGCATCGGGGAGCGCCTTCTGGCGGCGCTGATCGACGAATCGATGCGGCGGGGCGCGCGATGGGTCACCCTCGAGGTGCGCAAATCCAACCTGGGCGCCCAGACCTTGTACCGCAAGTACGGCTTCAAGGACATCGGCGTCCGCAAGGGGTACTACAGCGACAATCGCGAGGACGCGATTGTGATGTGGACCGGGAACCTCTGGGAGGAGGCGTTCCAGGAGCGCTACCGCAAGCATCGGGCCAGCCTCGATTCCCCCTCGCCCTAATCTCTCGGCTTCGCTCCCGTCCATGCGCGTGCTCGGCATCGAGACGTCATGTGATGAGACGGCCGCGGCCATCCTGGTCGATGGAGGCCTCCGCGCGAATGTCGTGGCATCGCAGGTGGACCTGCACGCCCGCTTCGGCGGGGTCGTGCCCGAACTGGCGGCGCGCCACCACCTCGAGCGCCTCGGGCCTGTGATCGACGAGGCGCTCGCGCAGGCGGGGCTTGCGTTCCACGATCTCGACGCGGTCGCGGTGACCTGCGGCCCGGGGCTGGCCGGCGCCCTGACCGTCGGCGTGGCCGCCGCCAAGACGATCGCGTTCGCCTCCCATCGTCCCCTCATCGGCGTGAACCATCTGGAGGGCCACATCTACGCCAATGTCCTGGAGCACGAGCGGATCCCGTTTCCGGCGCTGGCCCTCCTCGTCTCGGGCGCGCACAGCGATCTGGTGCTGATGACCGGCCACGGAGCGTACGAGGTGCTCGGCCGAACCCGGGACGACGCTGCCGGAGAAGCGTTCGACAAGGTGGCGCGGGCCCTCGGGCTGGGCTACCCGGGAGGACCGGCGATCGAGCAGGTGGCGGCCGCGGGGCGGCCGGACGCGGTCCGGCTCCCACTGCCATTTGCGAGTGAAGCGTCGTATGATTTCTCGTTCAGCGGGTTGAAGACCGCGGTCGTGCGGGTCCTGGCCACCGCGTCGGGGGACTCGGGCGGGGGGCCCTCCCCCGAGTTCGCGGCAAACCTCGCCGCGGCCTTTCAGGAAAACCTCGTCGAGGTCCTGGTCGCGAAAACCGCGCGGGCCGCCGAGGAGAGGGGGGTGCGGGCGATCCTCCTGGGCGGCGGCGTGGCCGCGAATGTGCGGCTCCGCACGCGCATAGCAGAGGCTGCTGCGGCGCTCTGTCTCCCCTGCTATGTGCCGCCGCTCTCCTTGTGCACCGACAACGCCGGCATGATCGCGGCGGCGGGGTGGTATCGACTGGGGCGGGGCCTCCGGTCGTCGCTGCGGCTTGGGGTCTACGCCGACCTGGACCTCGTCGCTGAGGTTCCTGAGACCGCGGCGTAAACGTGAAATCGGTCGAGATTGGACGTGTTTGGATGAGATTTAATGCTGATATTGTGGATTTTCGGCCCAATTTGAGGTTGCCGGGCTGGCGTGTTCTTCCTTATAGTGGGAGATAGATTAGCACTCCCTCATATCGAGTGCTAAGACTTTCGCGGAGGAGGACGTTATGAATCTGAAGCCTCTTGGAGATCGGATCGTCGTCAAGGTGATCGCGGAGCTCGAGCGTACCAAGGGTGGCATCGTGCTTCCCGACACGGCAAAGGAGAAGCCACAGGAGGCCGAGGTCCTGGCGATCGGACCGGGTGGCCGCAATGAGAAGGGGGACCGGATTCCGATGGAGGTCAAGGTCGGGGAGCGGGTGATCTTCGCCAAGTACTCCGGCACCGAGTTCAAGCAGGACGACGAGGAGTACCTGATTCTGCGCGAGAGCGACGTGCTGGCGGTCGTCGCACGGGAACGAGCCAAAGCGAGAGCCTAAGGGGGACACCGAAATGCCGAAGATGCTCTTGTACCACGAGGAGGCGCGGCGCGCGCTCGAGCGGGGTGTGAACCGGTTGGCGGACGTCGTGAAGATCACACTCGGTCCGAAGGGGCGCAACGTCGTCCTTGAAAAGAAGTTCGGGTCGCCCACGATCACGCACGACGGCGTCACCGTCGCGAAGGAGATCGAGCTCGACGATCCCTTCGAGAACGCCGGTGCCCAGCTGGTGCGCGAGGTTGCGACCAAGACGAACGATATCGCCGGCGACGGGACCACCACGGCGACGGTCCTGGCCCAGGCGATCATCAAGGAAGGCCTGAAGAACGTCTCCGCGGGGGCGAACCCTATGGCCCTCAAGCGGGGGATCGATCGGGCGGTCGAAGCCGCCGTGCAGGCGTTGCGCGCCCAAGCGAAGCCCGTCGAGACCAAGGCGGCCGTGGCGCAGGTCGCCAGCATCTCCGCGCACGAGGAGGCGATCGGCCAGCTGATTGCCGACGCGATGGACAAAGTCGGCAAGGACGGCGTCATCACCGTGGAAGAGTCCAAGGGAATGGAGACCACGGTCGACACCGTCGAGGGGATGCAGTTCGACAAGGGGTACATCTCGCCGTACATGGTGACCGACCCAGAGAAGATGGAGGCGGTGCTCGAGGATCCGTACATCTTGATCACCGACAAGAAGGTCAGCGCGGTCAAGGACCTCCTGCCGGCGCTCGAGCGGGTCGTCCAAGTGAACAAGCCCCTCGTGCTGATCGCGGAAGAGGTGGAGGGTGAGGCCCTCGCCACCCTCGTCGTGAACAAGCTGCGCGGAACGTTGCAGGCCGTGGCGGTCAAGGCGCCGGCGTTTGGAGACCGGCGCAAGGCGATGCTGCAGGACATTGCCGTCCTGACCGGGGGACAGGTCATCACCGAGGAACTGGGCCTGAAGCTCGAGAACGTCGACCTGAGCATGCTGGGGAAGGCGCGCCAGGTCAAGATCGGGAAAGAGGAGACCATCATCGTCGGCGGCGCGGGCAAGCAGTCCGAGATCCAGAAGCGGATCAGCGAGCTGCGCAAGCAGATCGACGAGACGGAGAGCGACTACGATCGCGAGAAGCTGCAGGAGCGTCTCGGCAAGATGGTGGGCGGCGTCGGGGTGATCAAGGTCGGCGCGGCCAGTGAGACCGAGCTCAAGGAGAAGAAGCACCGCGTCGAAGACGCGCTCTCGACGGCCCGCGCGGCCGTGGAGGAAGGCATCGTGCCGGGCGGCGGGGCCGCGTTGATCGGCGCCATCTCCGCGCTCGCCAAGGTCGACGCCTCGGGAGACGAGCAGGTCGGAGTGGACATCGTCCGCCGGGCGCTCGAGGAGCCCCTCCGTCAGCTGGCAATGAACGCCGGCCGCGAAGGCTCGATCATCGTCGAGAAAGTGCGGGCCGGCAAAGCCGGTCACGGGTTCAACGTCCTCTCCGGCGAGTTCCAGGATATGCTCAAGGCCGGCATCGTCGATCCGGCCAAGGTGACGCGTTCCGCGCTCCAGAACGCCGCGAGCGTCGCATCGATGCTGCTGACGACCGAAGTGTTGATCGTGGACAAGCCTGAGGAAGAGAGGGAGGGGGGCGCCCCGACCCCGCCGATGCCTCCGATGTAGGGCGACGGACCAACCTCCGGAGAGATCCGCCGGGGACCGCGGGGAGGTGGCTCACGCCTCCCCGCGGTCGCATTTGTGCGGGCGCGCGCGTCGCTGGTTGCTCGTGACCGTCGGGGGGCTCGTGGTGGCGCGCCTGGTGATCGCCGCCTACACGCCGATCATCGACGACGAGGGCTACTACTGGATCTGGTCGCGCCACCTCAGCCTGTCCTACCTGGATCACCCCCCGCTCGTCGCGTGGCTCGGTGCGCTGGCCACGCCGGCCGCGCGGACGGAGTGGCTGTTGCGGATACCCGCGATGCTGGCGACCCTCGGCACGACGCTGCTGCTGTACCTGGTGGGCCGGGACCTGTTCGGCGAGCAGGCCGGGATTCGCGCCGCCGCTCTTCACCTCGCGGTTCCGGTCTTTGCGCTGCAGGCGGTGCATGCCATCCCCGATCCGCTCTTGTACGTGTGGTGGACGGCGGGCCTGTGGGCGTTCTGGCACGCCGTGCACGGCAACCGTCGGATGTGGTGGGTGTGCGGCCTGGCCCTCGGCTTCGGCGTCCTGAGCAAGTACCCCATGCTCGTCTTGCTCGTCGCCTGGCTCGCGGTGCTGGCGTGGCCCCGGTATCACTCCGTGTGGCGGACGTCGGGCCCGTACCTCGCCGGCCTGCTCGCGATCGTCCTCGTGACCCCGGTGATGGTGTGGAACGCACAGCACGGATGGGCGTCGCTCCGCTTCTGGCTCCACGCGGGCGGATCGGGGGGGCCTCCGGCGGGCGGGCCGCGAGGGTGGGGGGTGCTGAGCGATGCAGCGGTGCAGCTCGGGTATGGGGGGCCGCTGCTCTTCCCCTTACTGGTGTGGGCGCTGTGGAGGAGCTGGCGCCTCGGGCGCGCCGACGAGCGCTTCGCCTATCTCGCGCTTGCGGGGATCCCGACGTTGCTGCTCGTCGTGGCGGGCAACCTCGTCGGCGTCGAGGGGCCCAACTGGCCGGCCCCGGCCTACCTGGCAGGGGTGGTGGCGCTCGGCGCCCTCTGGCCGGTCCGGATCGCCCGCGCAGCGCTCGTCTCCAGCCTCGCCCTGGCCCTCGCCGTCGCAGTGTTGATTCCGCTCATTCCGCGGCTGCCTCCCTCCATCCGATGGGACGAGCTCTACGGCTGGCGCGAGGTCACAGCGGAGCTGATCCGCCGCGCGGACGCCCTCGGCGATCCGGGGCACGTCGTGCTGCTCGGCCAGCGATACAATCAGGCGAGCTACTTCGGATACTATACGGAGGACCGCGTGCCGGTGAGCACGGGGCGGTACAGCGAATTCAGCTATCTCGCGCCGGGCCACCGCTTCGCCGGCTGGCAGGGGATCGCCGCGATCGACGCGGGCGAGGCTGTGGGGGGATTGCGCCGCGATTGCGAGCGGCTCATCGAGCAGCCCCCATTCGACGTGCCGTTCCCCGGCGGCGGCCGCCGCACGTTCCGCGTGTTCCACTGCGTCGGGTTCCGGGGCACCCCGCCGGGCCTGTAGGTGGGATGAATGCTGAGCCGCCTCATTTCGAAAGCCCTGGAGCGCCTGTACGTCTTCGATTCTGTGCGGGCGGCGAAGGACCGCGTCCGGCCCCTCAAACACCTAATCTTTGGGAAGGATGACATCTACCTCGTCACGGCCCTGATCCGGGAGGCCCGAGGCGGCAACGACCCCGTCAAGATCGTGCTCGATGTCGGCGCGGCCTACGGGGACAAGACCCTGACGTTCCTCCGGGTCTTCCCTGAGAGCTCGGTGCATTGCTTCGAGCCCCAGAGTGCCTCGCGGGCGCGCCTCGTCAAGCGGATCGCGCGTTGGAAAGATCGAGTCGTCGTGCACGAGTACGGTTTGTTCAACGAGAATCGCACGATCGATCTCCGTCTCTACTCATACCCTGATGCGAGTTCCCTGCTCCCCATTCCGCAATATATGCGGGATGAGGGGAAGGAAGAGGTGGGCACGGAGATCATTCGGGTGAGGCGGCTCGACGATTGCCTTGCAGAACTCTCCGTGCCGAAGATCGATCTCTTAAAGGTGGATGTGGAGGGCGTGGAGCGCGAGGTCCTCGAGGGCGCCGCGCACGCGCTCCGGATGACCGACAACGTCTTCGTGGAGATCGCTCCCCTGCGCAAGGGGCCGCACAGCGCGGACTACATCGCGGTCTTCTCGCTCATGCACGAGCTGGGGTTCACGTTGATGGGGCAGTACGGCGACTACTGGTTCTCCAAGGATCCGAGCGTGATGACTACGTTCTTCGGGTGACCGCGTCGATTTGCCGGTCAAGGCGCCTTGGCCGTGACGCGTAGGCGTTCCCGGGTCTCGCCGAGCGCGGCCCGCAGCATCTCCACAAACTGCCCCCGCACCGCCAGCACGGCCTGGCCGATCGCCGCCTGGATCGCGCGGCGGTCCGAGGACCCGTGGGCCATCACGACGTGGCCGCGCACGCCGAGCAACGGCAGGCTCCCCTGCAGGTCGATCGGGTTGGTCATCTCGATCAGCCGGTTGGCCATCTCCTCGACCCGCCCTGCGGCGAGCGTGCCGGCGAGCTCGCGTTGAAGCCAGCCCGCGAGCTCACGCCCCAGTCCCTCGACGGTCTTCAAGGCGACGTTCCCCACGAACCCGTCGCACACCACCACATTGGCCGCCCCACGCATCACGTCGTTCCCCTCGACCATTCCCACGTACCGCAGGCCGGACCGCGCGAGCAATACGGCCGCCTGCTTCACGACGCGGTTGCCCTTGCCGTCCTCGCGCCCATTGCTGAGGAGCGCTACAGAGGGGTTGGCAATTCCTTGGAAGACCCGCATGTAGGTCGCGCCGATCACGGCGAACTCCAAGAGGTGCCGGGCTTCGCAGTCCATCGTGGGGCCCAAGTCGATGAGGAAGGTCTCGGGATGGAGCTCCAGGATCTGACGCCCGACGCAGGCCCGCCGGATGCCTTTGAGAATGCCGATCTCCCTGACGGCGGCGAGGAGCGTGGGCCCCGTGCTGCCCGCGCTGACGGCGGCGTCGGCCCGTCCCAAGGCGACCTGCCGCATCGTCACGGTCGCCGAGGCGTTCGGGGTGGCTCGGAGAGCCGCAAGCGGCGCCGCGCCCTCCGGGATCGCCTCGTCGCTCGGCACGACTTCCGCTCGCCCCGACGCCAGAACGTCCGCCGGCACGAACGGGGCCAGCGCCCCAGGCACGCCCACGAGGAGCAGGTGCAGCGATCCCGCATCGCCGGCGGCCAGCGCGCCCGCGACGGTCTCCCGCGGTGCGCGATCGCCTCCCATGCAGTCCACGGCGACCCGGATCGGGCGCTCGGGGCCGGTCATTAGACCATCGTCAGGCCGCCGGAGACGCTCAACACCTGGCCCGTAATGTACCGCGACGCGTCGGTGCAGAAGAACGCGACCGCCTCGGCGACCTCCTCGGGGCGGGCCACGCGACGCATCGGGATCAGCCGGATCATGCGCTCGATCCGCGTGGCGTGGGCCGGGTCGGCCGTGTTCTCGGTCAGGATCTCGGTGGCCGTCGGGCCCGGACTGACGCAGTTCACCCGGACATTGCGCGACGCCAGTTCGCGCGCCAGCGATCTGGTGAGGGCGATGACCCCGCCCTTCGCGGCCGAATAGACGGCCTCACCGCCGGTGCCGACCCGTCCGGCGTCGCTCGCGACGTTGACGATCACCCCCCCGCCGTGCTCCACCATCCATTCGAGCGCGGCCCGTGAACAGAAGATGACCCCCCAGAGATTGGTATCGATCACGCGCCGCCAGTACGGTTCGTCCTCCTCGAGGAAGTCGGAGGTGAGCGTCCACCCGGCGTTGTTCACTAGGATCTCGACGCCCCCCAGCGCCTCGCGGGCGGCGGCGATCGCGTCCCGGCACGCGGGATAGGTGGAGAGGTCCGCGGGGATGCCGACGCCGCGGGCCCCGCGCGCGATCACCTCCTCCGCGACCAGCGCGACCTGGTCCCGGGTGCGCGCAAGCACGGCGACATCAGCCCCGAGATCCCCTAGGTGGTGGGCGATGGCCCGACCGATCCCGCGCCCGCCGCCGGTGATGATGGCTCGGCGCCCGGCGAGCGGTCGCGTCGTTGTCAATGGCGGCGCCGCGGCCACGCTGCGTGAAGGGTTTGACGCTCCCGCTCGTAGATCGCGGCAAACTTCTCACCGGCCTCCTTGCCGGAGAGGAATTCCAGCTTCCGCACCTCCAGCGGATCGGCGGCATGGATAATCGCAATCTCCTCGGCGGTGGGCGGCGGCGTGACCGGGAGGCTCGGCGGAACGTCGAGCGCGAACCCGGTCCGCTCCTGCACGGTGCCGCCGGAGACGCCCGGGTGGAGCGTCCGAGGAACCATCTGCCCGGTGGCGGGATCCCACCCGAACACACCGAGGTCGGTCACGAGACACGTGGGCGCCCCGTGTGGCCCCAACCACTGCTGGCGCTCGGGAGTGTACCCGACGCCGCTGATGAAATCGACCCGTTCGACGACGGTGCGGGGGGAGTGCGAGGGGAGATAGTAGAGGCCCTGGGAGAGGTGACTCGTGTCCTCGGGGATGCCCCGTGACCCGACGAGGGCGACCTTGGGGTGGTCCCACGGGCCGATCACGGAGATGTTCACGTTGCCGTGCTGGTCGATCTGCGCAGGATTGATCCAGATCCTGAACCGATCGGTGAAGATCGCATCGAAGATGTCCTCCATCGTCAGCGGGATCGCGCGTTGATTGTCGGTCAAGAACTGACCCAGCGAGAGCGTCGGCATCGGCACGGCGTCCATGCCCGACTCCGGGGTCGAGAGGACGGCCAGATCCGGCGCCTGCGTGCTCTTGGCCAGATGAGCCGCGAGCGCCCCCAGTGAGGTCACGGAGCTCACGAGCACCTCGCCCCGCAGCTCGCGGGCCATGCAGACGATGATCAGTTCGTCGATGCTGTACTCCGGCATCCGCCTCCCCTTTCCGTTACACTCTGAGTCGCTCGCCCAAGGTGCGCTCGTTCCCAAGGGCGCGCTGATACTCTTGGTCGCTCACATACACGTACCGTTCCAGGTACTCGTTCCAGGCCGAGCCGTCGCGAGCCGCGCCCAGGTATTCCTGGACGTGGGTCAGGTCCGCCCGGTAGTCGGGCGCGCACCCGGTGAAGTGCGCGCCCCACGGAGCCTCCACGACCCCGGTGACGAGCGTCCGCAAAATCCGGACGTCGTGGCCGTAGGTCTGCAATCGTTCCGGGAGCAAGATCTGCTCCGCCGAGAGGAACGTCTTCTTGGCCGCTTTCGCGCACAACGAATCGATGTGGCCGTCTCCCAGGATGACGCCGTTGCCCTGAGGATCGGCGAGGTTCACGTGGATCAGCGCCACGTCGGGCCGGAGGGCGGGGACGGCGAGCAGGGTCTGACCCTCAAACGGGTCCTGCATCGTGCGGAACGCCGGATTGACCCGCAACACGTCCGTCCCCAATCCCGCGTGGGTCGGGAGGAACGGGACCCGCTTGATCGTCGCGTCCAAGCCCGCCATCACGGTGAACTCGGTCCACTCCTGGAAGCGCACCGATCCCTGCTGGCGCGCGCGGCGGAAGTGCGGGGCCAATCCCATCACCTCGAACCCCACGAACGCGTACACGAGATCGGTGATCTTCCCCGTGCCGATCAGGAGGTCCACTTCGGGTCCGCCCACGTTCACGATCAGACGCAGGTTCTTGCGGTTGCTCCGCGCGAGCGCCCGAACAAGCGCCATCGGTTTGCGGGAGAGGGAGGACCCGCCGATCGCGATCGTCGCCCCGTCGTGGATCTCCGCCACGACGTCGTCGCAACTCACCACCTTGTTCATGCCCGACCCTCCCCTCGTGTGCGAAATGTCTCGAACGGCGCGGAAATAAGCCCGAGCCCGCCGTCGACCACGATCGTCTGCCCGTCGACAAACCGCGCGCCGGGGCTGCACAGGAACGCCACCACCGAGGCCACCTCCTCCGGGGTGCCCATCCGCCCCCGAGGCGTGTACGATGAGACGAGCCGGTCGAACTCCGGGAACCGGTCCCCTCCGTAGAAGCGGGCGGAGTCCGTGGCGATGACGCCGGGGCTGACACAGTTCGCCGTGATGCCCTCCGGCGCCAGTTCGTAGGCGAGGTAGCGCGTCCACGTCTCCATTGCGCCCTTGGCCGCAGCGAGTATGGCGTAGTTGGGCAGACACTCGACCGTCCCCTGCCCGGCGATCGTGACGATCGCTCCTCCGCGGCCCTTCATGAGGGGGACGGCCCGCTGCACGCAGAGGACCAGCGCGCGCACGATCAGATCGAACGTGCGCTGGAAGTGGTGGGGCTTGATCTCGAGCGTCGGTTTGAACGCGGTCGCCGCGTGGTTGGCGACGAAGATGTCGAGTGCGCCAAACTGCGTGGCGACGAGATCGAAGAGACGTCCGATCTCCTCGGGGGACTCGAGGTTCGCCCCGATCGCCGCGGCGCGCCGTCCCCGCTCTTGAATGGTACGGGCCACGTCCTCGGCCATCGCCTGATTCCGATGATAATGCACCACGACATCGGCGCCACCGCCCGCCAGGGTGAGGGCGGTGGCCCGGCCGATCCCCCGCGACGCTCCGGTCACCAGCGCAATCTTGTTGGCAAACGTGCCGTCAAACACGTCGACGCCTCCCATCGAGGGCCAATCGTCCGGGGTCAGTGCTAGCGGCCCGCGGGCGCGCGGACAGCTACCACGCAGTTCTGTCCTCCGAACCCGAAGGCGTTGGCGAGCGCAAGGCGGACCCGGGCGGGCCGAGACAGATGCGGGACGTAATCGAGGTCGCACTCCGGATCAGGCGTATCGAGGTTGATCGTTGGGGGGATCCGCCCATCCCGGATCGCCAGCACACCGACGAGCGCTGCCAACGCGCCCGCCGCGCCGATCAGATGGCCCACCATGCTCTTGGGAGCGGTGACCGGCACCGCGCGGGCGTGCGAACCGAGCGCGTGCTTGATCGCGCGCGTCTCCGCCGCATCGTTCAGCGGGGTCCCTGTACCGTGCGCGACGACGAGGTCGACCGCATCGGCGCCGGCGCGCGCGTCGGTGAGGGCCCGGCGCATCGCCGCGGCTGCGGCGTCGCCCTCCGGCTGCGGGGCCGTTTCATGGTAGGCGTCGCTCGTCAACGCGGCCCCGGCCAGTTCGGCGTACACCGTGGCCTCCCGTGCGCGCGCGAGGTCCTCCCGTTCGACAACGAACACGACGGCGCCCTCCCCATACACGAACCCATCCCGCTCCCGGTCGAACGGGCGGCTCGCTTTCGCCGGAGCCTCGTTCCGGGTGCTGAGCGCGCCGAGCGCGCACAGCGCCGCCCATACCGTCGGGGTCAGTCCCCCCTCCGTCCCCCCGGCGAGGACGTAATCGGCCTCTCCCGTTCGGATCCACCGCAGCGCCTCCGCGAGCGCGATCGTGCCGCTTGCGCACGCCCCCACGGGCGCGCTCGAGGGGCCCCGGAGACCGAATCGGATGCTGACCGCAGACGACGCCATGTTCGCGATCAACATCGGCAGAAGAAAGGGAGACACTCGAGAAGGACCGTCTCCGTAGAGCCGCGGGGCTTCCTCGTCGATGACTTCGATCCCGCCGAGCGCGGTACCGATGGTGACCCCGACCCGATCGGAGATCTCGGCAAGTGGGGGGAGTCGAGCATCGGCGAGTGCCTCGTGGGCCGCGCCGGCAGCCAGCTGGGCAAACCGCGCGGTTCGCCGGGCGCGCTTGCGGGTCATCACCGTGAGCGGGTCAAACCCCCGGACATCCGCGGCGATGCGGACGGGAAAGCGAGAGGCATCGAATCGGGTCAACGGCCGGACGCCGCTGTGACCGGCGAGGAGATTGGCCCAGGTTTCAGGGGCCGACAGCCCTACGGGCGTTATTGCTCCGATCCCCGTGATGAGCGCGCGCGCCACGAAACCTCCAGGGACATTCTCGAAGTTTCGCCGCCATTCGGCGTGGTTCCTATGTCTATCGCGGCTGCGCTCCGGCCGGTCGCCTGGAAAATACGAACATTCACCCTCACTGTTGGCAAATTCTTTCGCATATGCTACAGTAGTGACGTTCCTTATCGCACTCTTATTCGCAGCATCGATCGAAAATACGAACATCAGCGGCGTCCCACCACGACGTGGAGCGTCTCATGAGAGTCCTCGTAATCGGCTCAGGCGGTCGAGAGCATTCCATCGTATGGAAGCTCCACCGTGAGGGAGCGTCGCTGTTTTGCGCCCCAGGGAATCCGGGGATCGCCGACGTGGCTACATGCCTGCCTCACTTCTCCGGAGATCTCGACGCACTCGCGCAGTGGGCGGTGGATACTCACATCGACATCACCGTCGTCGGCCCCGAGGCGCCGCTCGCCGCAGGAGTTGTCGACACGTTTGCCCGCCGGGGGCTCCCGGCCTTCGGTCCCACGCAGGCCGCCGCAGCGCTCGAGTCCAGCAAGGCGTTCATGAAGCGGCTGTGCCTGAGATATGACATTCCCACGGCTCCATGCCGGATCTTCGAGGACGCGGCGACCGCGGCGGCGTATGTGCGCAAAGCGGGACGGCCGCTCGTCATCAAGGCCGACGGGCTCGCGGCCGGCAAGGGCGTCACCGTGGCCGCATCCGCCGACGAAGGTCTGGCGGCCGTGGAGGCCATGATGGTGACCCGGCAGTTTGGGGATGCGGGGGCCCGTGTGGTAATCGAGGAAGTGCTCGAGGGGGAAGAGGTCAGCATCTTCGCGCTCTGTGACGGAACCGCGCTTGCACCGCTCGTGGCGGCGCAAGATCACAAACGGGTGCTGGACGATGACCTCGGGCCGAATACCGGGGGCATGGGGGCGTACGCCCCCGTTCCGCTGGTGTCGACGCAACTGGGCGACCGCATCACCGACGAGATCCTCGAACCGGTGCTGTGGGCGATGGCCCAGGAAGACCGTCCCTACCGGGGCGTGCTCTTTGCCGGGGTGATGCTCACGCCAGAGGGTCCGAAGGTGCTGGAGTTCAACGTTCGGTTGGGCGACCCTGAAGCGCAGGTGCTTCTCCCGCTCCTCGATGCTTCGTTGACCGACGCCATCGACGCGGTGCTGGGTGGTCGGGTCGAGCGCTGGGCGCCGAGGTGGCATCCCGCCGCCGCGGTCTGCGTGGTCCTCGCTTCAGAAGGATATCCCACAGCGCCACGCACCGGGCGGGCGATCACAGGGCTCGAGGACGCCGCCGCGTGTGACCGAGTCTTGGTCTTTCATGCAGACACCGCCGCCCGCGATGGACGCGTGGTGTCGGCGGGCGGGCGCGTGGTGAACATCGTGGGCATCGGCTCGGATCTGGGTGAGGCCAGAGCCCGCGCCTACCGCGCCGTCGACGCGGTCCAATTCGATGGCAAACATTTTCGGCGGGATATCGGCGCGCGCCGACGTCCCCGCGGGGCGCTCGACCGCGTCGCAGTCGAGACACGGGTGAAGGAGTCGTATCGATGACGGGGCCATCCTCCGGAACGCCGCTCGTGGGAATCGTGATCGGAAGCGACACGGATTACCCCACGATGGAGGTGGCGGCTCGGGTCCTGAGCGAGTTCGGCATCCCGTGGGAGATGACGATTGCCTCCGCCCACCGCTCGCCAAACCGGGTCGAGGCGTACGCACGCGACGCCGAGGCGCGGGGGCTTCGCGTCATTATCGCGGCGGCCGGCGCGGCGGCGCACCTCGCCGGTGTGCTGGCCGGCCGCACCGTCCTTCCGGTGATCGGCGTCCCCCTCGGCGGCTCGACCCTTGGAGGGATCGACGCCCTGCTGTCCACCGTCCAGATGCCCGGCGGGGTGCCGGTCGCGACCGTCGGGATCGGCGGCGCCCGAAACGCGGCGCTCCTCGCGGTGCAGATCCTCAGCACCGCCGATCCCGATCTTCGGGAGCGGTACCGGAAGTATAAGGAACGACTCGCCCGCGAGGTGGAGGAAAAGGCGGCCCGCCTGACCCCGAAGGGAGAGCCCGGCATGGTGCCTCCCCAGCCGGACGGGAGGACCCGCTGATGCCCGTGACGGCCGTCGTCGGCGCGCAGTGGGGCGACGAGGGGAAGGGAAAGGTCGTCGACACGCTCGCCCGCCACGCGGACGTGGTCATTCGGTATAACGGCGGGAACAACGCCGGGCACACCATTCAAAACCAGCTCGGGACGTTCCGGCTCCACCTGCTGCCGTCGGGGATCTTTCATCCCGCGGCGCAATGCGTGATCGGTCCGGGCGTCGTCGTCAACCCCGAGATCTTCCTCGCCGAGGTGGCCGAGGTGGAACGCGTGGGCATGCCGACGATCGGCCGCGTCTGGTTGTCGGACCGCGCCCATCTCATCTTCCCCCACCACATTCTCACGGATGAGCTCGAGGAGGCCGCGAGAGGCGGTAGCCCCCACGGGACGACGAAGCAGGGGATCTGGCCCGTCTACAGCGACAAAGCCGGGCGGATCGGGATCCGGCTGGGAGATCTTCTCGAGGAGCGTCACCTCAGTGAGCAGCTCCGCTATCTCGCGGAGCGGAAGAGTGCGATGCTCCGAGGCGTGTACCGGCACGAACCCGTCGAGGTCGCCCAGTTGCTCGCGGCATGCCACCGATGGGCGGACCGGCTGCGGCCCTACATCACCGACACGCACCCGCTGGTGCAGGAGGCCCTTCGAGCCGACCGCACCGTGCTGCTCGAGGGGCAGTTGGGCGTGATGCGCGATCTCGACTGGGGGATCTACCCCTACGTGACCTCGTCCACGACGCTGCCCGGCGGCGCGAGCGCGGGAGCCGGGATTCCTCCTTATCGCATCACGCGCGTACTCGGGGTGGCCAAAGCCTACACGACGGCGGTGGGGTCGGGCCCGATGCCGACCGAGCTCACCGATGCGATGGGCGACCGCATTCGCGACCTCGGGGGGGAGTTCGGCGCCACGACCCGCCGGCCGCGGCGGTGTGGGTGGTTCGACGGCGTGGCGGCCCGGTTCGCGGCGGAGGTGGCGGGGTTCACACACCTGGCCGTCATGAAGGTCGACGTCTTCGACACCTTTGAGACGATCCGGGTGGCCGTCGCCTACCGGTTGGACGGCCGCACCGTGCACACGGTCCCGCACACCGCGGCCATGGCCCGAGTCGAGCCCGTGTACGAGGACCTGCCGGGCTGGCGGTGCCCGACCCAGGCCGCCCGCCACCTGACCGATCTTCCGGTCGAGGCGCGGACGTTTCTTCGGCGGATCGAGGAGATCGTTGGCGTTCCGATGGCCCTCGTCGGTGTCGGCCCAGACCGCGAGCATATGATCTACTGCCAGGAGGGCTGGGCGTGATTCCTCGTTATACATCGCCGGAGATGGCGGCGCTGTGGAGCCCGGAGACGAAGTTTGCGACGTGGCTCGAGATCGAGCTCCTGGCGGCGGAGGCGCAGGCTCACCTCGGGATGATCCCGGAGGCGGCGGCGCGGCGGCTGCGGGAGCGGGCCCGCGTCACGAGCGTCGCGCGGATCGACGAGATCGAGGAGCGGGAGACGCGGCACGACGTGGTGGCGTTTCTACGGGTCGTCGGGGAGACCGTGGGCGATGACGCGCGCTACCTGCATCTGGGGTTGGGATCGTCGGACGTCGTCGATACGGGGTTGTCGGTGCTGATGGTTCGCGCGGCCGATCTCGTCGCGGAGGCGCTGGCGCGGTTGCACCGGGCGCTCGCCACGCTCGCCAACACCCACCGGTATGCGATCATGGCCGGGCGGACCCACGGGGTGCACGCCGAGCCGGTGACGTTCGGGCTCAAAGTCGCGCTGTGGTACGCGGAGGTCGGACGCGGCTTGGAACGCGTCCGGCGGGCGCGCGAGGTCATCGGCGTCGGCAAGATCTCCGGGGAGGTTGGGACGTTTGCGCACGTCCCGCCCGAGGTGGAGGCGTTTGTCTGCGAGCGGCTTGGACTCAAGCCGGCCCCCGCGTCCTCGCAGATCCTCCAGCGTGACCGCCACGCCGAGTACCTGACCCACTTCGCGGTAGTGGCGGGAACGCTGGAAAAGATCGCGACCGAGATCCGCCACCTCGCCCGCACCGAGCTCCGCGAGGTCGAAGAACCGTTTCGCGAGGGGCAGACCGGGTCGTCCGCGATGCCACACAAGCGGAACCCCATCATCTCTGAACGCGTCGCGGGGCTGGCGCGGGTAGTCCGCGCGCACGCGGTCGCCTCGCTCGAGAACATCGCGTTGTGGGGGGAACGGGACATTACCCACTCGTCCGTCGAACGCATCATCGTCCCGGACGCGACGTCCCTCCTCGACTATATGGCGCGCAAACTTGCCGGCGTGATCGGAGGGCTGCGGGTGTACCCGGAGCACATGGCCGAGAATCTCGAGCGGACCGGCGGCTTGGTGTTCTCCCACCGCGTCCTCCTCGCGCTCATCGATCACGGGTTGTCGCGGGACGACGCGTACCGCATCGTGCAGTCCGCGGCGATGCGCGCATGGGAAGGCCAAGGCCGCTTCCGCGACCTGCTACGCGCGTCGGGCGCGCTCCCCGACGCCGAACTCGACGCGTGCTTCGACGGGACCCACGCGCTTCATTACGTCGACGAGATCTTTGCGCGCGTCGGACTCGGGGAACGTCCTACGGTGCCGGCGGGGGGCGGGTCCCACGGATCCCCAACCCGGAAAGGAGGACGCGTCGATGCGTGAGGCGGTGGCGGGTGGTAGCGCACGGGTCGTGATGGAGACGCATCTCGATCTGCCGCGGTTCTCGCGGGGGAAGGTGCGCGATGTCTACGACCTCGGTGATCGCCTGCTGATCGTCGCGACCGACCGCCTCTCCGCGTTTGATGTGGTGCTTCCCACCGGCATCCCCGACAAAGGGCGGGTCCTGTCGAGCCTGTCTGCGTTTTGGTTCGATTCCCTGCGGGGGCTCGTGCGGACCCACTTCCTCACCACTGATGTGGATGCGTTCCCTCCCCACCTCCAGGAGCATCGCGCGGTCCTCGACGGACGCGCCATGATCGTCCGGAAGCTGAACCGGGTCGACATCGAGTGCGTCGTCCGCGGCTATCTCGCCGGGTCGGCGGCGAAGGAGTATGCGGCCGCAGGCTCCGTGGGCGGCGTCGTGCTCCCCGCGGGGCTTCGCCCGGGCAGCCGCCTACCGGAACCGCTGTTCACGCCGGCCACGAAGGCGGCCTCCGGCCACGATGAAAACATCACCGAGGACCGGATGGCCGGGATCGTCGGCGGCCCTCTGACGCGCCGGCTGCGCGAGGCGAGCCTGGCGATCTACCGAGAAGCGGCCCGCCGTGCGGAACAGCGCGGCCTGGTGCTGGCGGATACGAAGTTCGAGTTCGGGCTCGACGGCGACGACCTCGTGTTGATCGACGAGGCGCTGACCCCGGATTCGTCCCGGTTCTGGGACGCCGGCGCGTATGCCGAGGCGGGATCGACCGAGAGTTACGACAAGCAGGCTGTCCGCGACTACCTGGAAGGGACCGGATGGGACAAACGACCCCCGGCCCCGTCGCTCCCGCCCGAGGTCGTCGAGGCGACGCGGGCGCGGTACCTCGAAGCATACCGCCGGTTGACCGGCCGGCCGTTGCCGGCCGTGTGAGGGAGGAAGGATGGAGACGGCGCAGACCACGCAGGTGCGGACCGTGCGCATCATCGTCACGCTCAAACCCGGCGTGCTCGATGCCCCGGGTCAGGCCATCCAGCAAGGATTGGACGCGCTCGGCCATAGCGGCGTGCGCGGCGTCCGCGCGGGGAAGTACTTCGAGGTCGAACTCACCGACGACGGCCGGCTCGACGAGCGGATCCGCCGGATGTGCGAAGGGTTCCTGGCCAACACGCTGATCGAAGAATACCGCTTCGACGTCCTCTGAGGGAGGAACGATTCGTGGACATTGGGATCGTCGTGTTCCCGGGAAGCAACTGCGACGCCGATACCCTCCACGCCGTCCGGGACGTGATGGCGATGCGGGCGCAATTTGTCTGGCATGAAGAACGGGACCTCACCGGCCTCGACGCGGTCATCCTGCCCGGCGGGTTCGCGTACGGCGACTACCTTCGGGCGGGCGCGATCGCGGCGACGTCGCCGGTGGTCCGCGCGCTCGCAGCATATGTGGACAGCGGCGGGCTCGTCCTCGGAATCTGCAACGGGTTTCAGGTCCTTCTCGAAGCCGGGCTCCTGCCCGGCGCGATGCGGTGGAACGCGGGCGGACAGTTCCGATGCGAGTTCGTCCACATTCGCGCGGAACGTGTGGATACGCCTTTTACCTGCGCGCTCGCGGCGGGGCAGGTGCTCCGGCTCCCGATCGCCCATGCGGAGGGCAATTATTACGCCGACGCCACGATACGCGCCGCGCTGGACGCGGATCGTCAGGTCGCCTTTCGGTACTGCGATCGGTCCGGAAGCGTCCTCCCGGGGGCCAATCCCAACGGCTCCACCGACGCGATCGCCGGTGTGGCCAACCGGTCCGGGAGCGTGGTCGGGCTCATGCCTCATCCGGAGCGGGCAAGCGAGCGGTTGTTGGGGAGCGAGGACGGCCGTCACGTCTTCGAGTCGTTGGCCCGGTGGATCGGTGCGCGGCCCTATGCCGGGCGCGCTCCCGCCGCGACCGGCGTAGAGGTGAGGTGAAGATGGTGGTCGAGCGGGTCGCGCCGGCCCCCAACGTTCTCGCTGCCACGGGACTGAGCGTCGAGGAGTATGCGGAGATTCATCGCCGGTTGGGACGCGTCCCTAACCCGGCGGAACTCGCAATGTTCGGGGTGATGTGGAGTGAGCACTGCGCGTACAAGCACTCGAAAGGGGTGCTCCGCCGCCTCCCGATCAGCGGACCGCGGGTGCTGCAAGGGCCCGGGGAGAACGCGGGCGCGGTGCTGGTCGCAGACGGGTGGGCCGCGGTCTTCAAGATGGAGAGCCACAACCATCCGAGCGCGATCGCGCCGTTCCACGGCGCCGCCACAGGCGTCGGTGGGATCATCCGCGACATCCTGGCCATGGGCGCCCGCCCGATCGCGTTGCTGGACTCGCTTCGATTCGGTCCACCCGAGGATGCCGAGGTCATCCCGCTGGAGCGCGGTGTGGTCGCCGGGATCGCCGCGTACGGAAACAGCATCGGCGTCCCGACGGTGGGGGGCGAGATCATGTACGCCCCCTGCTATCGGGCCAACCCGCTTGTGAACGTCGCGTGCCTGGGGGTCGTCCGGGCCGACCGGCTGGCGACTGCCCGGGCCGCCGGGCCTGGGAATGCGATCATCTATCTAGGCGCGCGCACCGGACGTGACGGAATGCACGGCGCTTCGTTCGCTTCGACCGAACTGGCGGGCGATCCCGAGGATCGGTCCGCCGTGCAGATGGGGGATCCGTTCACCGGCAAGTTGCTCATCGAAGCAAGCCTCGAGGCGCTGGCCTCCGGCGCCGTCGTGGCGATCCAGGATATGGGCGCGGCCGGGTTGACCTGCGGGCTGTGCGAGATGTCGGCCCGCGGTGGGGTCGGCATGGACGTCGACCTCGCCCAGGTACCCCGCCGCGAGGCCGGGATGTCGGCGGAGGAGGTGCTGCTCAGCGAATCGCAGGAGCGCATGCTCCTGGTGGCGCGCGATGGGCGCGAAGACGAGGTGCTTGGGATCGGACACCGGTGGGGCCTGCAGGCGGCCGTGATCGGCCGCGTCACGGCCTCCCCGCTGCTCGTGGTCCGCGATGCCGAGTGCGCCGTCGTCTCGCTGGATCCGCGGGCCCTCGTGGAGGCGCCCACATACGCGCCTCCGGCGCGAGAGCCCGAGTATCTGGCCGCGGTCCGCCGCGTGGATCCACTCACGTTTCCGATCGCCCCGCCGCAGCCCGCGCTTTTGGCCCTGCTCGCTGCGCCCAACATCGCGGACAAGCGGTGGGTGTACCGGCAGTACGATCACATGGTGCAGACGAACACCGTCGTGCCGCCGGGATCGGACGCGACCGTCCTCCGTATCAAGGAGGCCGTGCCGTGCGGGCTTGCGCTTGCGGTCGATGGCAACGGCCGGCACTGTTACCTCGATCCGCGGATCGGCGGGGCGCTGGCGGTGCTCGAGGCCGGACAAAACATCGCCTGCGCCGGAGCGACCCCGGTTGCCGTCACGGACTGCCTCAACTTCGCCAGCCCGGAGCGGCCGGAAGTGTTCTGGACGTTTCGCGAGACGGTAGAGGGCATCGCCGAGGCCTGCGAGGCCCTTGGGGTTCCGGTCGTGGGCGGGAACGTCAGCTTCTACAACGAGTCGAACGACGCCGTCTTCCCGACACCCGTCATCGCGATGCTCGGCGTCCTCAACGACGTTCGCTGCCACGCGACGGCCGGCTGGAAGTCCCCGGGGGACGTCGTGGTGCTGCTCGGCGGCGGCGTTCCCAAACTCGATGGCAGCGAGTACCTCGCCACCCTCCACGGCGTCGCCGAGGGCCGCCTCATCCGGCCCGACCTCGCGTCCACGGCCGCCCTGATTCGGTGCGTCGCGGAAGCCGTGGCGCAACGACTCGTGTCCTCCGTGCATGACTGCGCCGATGGCGGGATTGCCGTAGCGCTGGCGGAATGCTGCATCATGGGCGCCCGTGGGGCGAGCGTCGCGCTCTCCTCCGCGCAGGGGCATCGATCAGACGTCCTCCTGTTTGGAGAAGGGGTGGGGCGGATTCTGGCATCCCTGCCCTCGTCTAACCTATCCGCGCTCCTCCAGCTGGCGAGGCAGTTCGCGGTTCCGGTGCAGGTCTTGGGATCCGTCGGCGGAGACCGTCTGGTGATCGGCGCGGACGGTCAAGGGATCCACGGGCCGTGGATCGATGCAGCCGTCCACGACCTCGCGTGCGCCTGGCGCCGGGAGGCGGCTGCCCGGTGACGGACTTCGAGACGCATCCTGCCATCGACAAGCTGCGAGAGGAGTGCGGCGTCTTCGGGATCCGCACGGAGGGCGTCGCTGCAGCGCCTCTCGCGCATCTGGGCTTGTACGCGCTGCAGCACCGGGGGCAGGAAAGCGCCGGCATCGCCACGTTCGATGGAGACCGGACGCACCTCGTGAAGGACATGGGACTCGTTGCCAACGTCTTCACCCCCGAGCGGTTGGCCAGGCTGCCCGGATGCGTGGGGATCGGTCACGTCCGCTACTCGACGATGGGCTCCGCTTCGATCGAGAACGCTCAGCCCTTCCTCGAGCAGACTCCGTGGGGGATCCTGGCGCTCGCCCACAACGGCAACCTGATCAACGCCCCCGCGCTGCGGCGTGGACTGGAAGCCGCGGGGCACTGCTTCCGGGCCACCTCCGATACCGAAGTGATCACCAAGCTGATCGCCACCTCGCGCGCGGGGACGTTGGAGGAAGCGGTCGCCCACTGCATGCAGCGGATCCGCGGCGCCTATACCATCGTCGCGATGGTCGGGGACCGGGTGCTGGCCTTTCGGGACGCCAACGGGATCCGCCCGCTCGCGGAGGGAAGGGCGGGGCGTGCGACCGTGTTTGCTTCGGAGAGCTGCGCGTTCGATCAGATCGGCGGGGAATATGTGCGCGAGGTCGGCCCGGGGGAACTGATCATCGCCGATGCCGGAGGGGTGCGCGTCATCCAGGTGCTCCCGGCCGAGAAGCGGGCCGCCTGCGTGTTCGAGCACATCTACTTTGCCAGGCCCGACACCGTGCTCGAGGGGCACAACGTGCACCAGGTCCGGCGCCGCATGGGCCGCCTCCTGGCACAAGAGCACCCCGTCTCCGCCGACGCCGTGATCGCCGTCCCCGACTCGGGGACCTCGGCGGCGATGGGGTACGCGGATGAGAGTGCGATCCCCAGCGAGGTCGGGTTGATCAAGAACCGCTACGTCGGCCGCACCTTCATCCAGCCCGATCCGTCGTCGCGGGACTTTGGCGTCCGCGTGAAACTCAATCCGATCCGGGAGGTCATCGCCGGGCGCCGCATCGTCCTTGTCGACGACTCGATCGTCCGGGGAACGACGAGCCGGCAGATCGTGCGGATGCTCCGGCACACCGGAGCCCGCGAGGTACATGTGCGGATCTCCTCCCCGCCCATTCTCAATGCCTGCTACTATGGGATCGACACGAGCAGCCGCGGCGAACTGGTGGCGTCGCGTCTCTCTGTCGAGGAGATCCGCCGCTCGATCGAGGCCGACAGCCTGGGGTATTTGAGCCTCGATGGGCTGGTGCGGGCGCTCCAACTGCCTTCCCACGACCTGTGCCTCGCCTGTCTCAATGGACGCTATCCGACGGAGACGCCCACGGAAGCCAAGGCCGGCCGGCACGCACTCGAATCGCAGCGGGGCTAACGTCCTGATGGCGCGCCAGCCCTCTCTTCCGCTCACATACCGCGACGCCGGAGTCGATCGCGCCGGCAAAGACGCGCTCCTCGCCGCGATGGGGACCCGCATTCGCTCGACGTACCGGCAGGGGACCCTGGGATCGGGGGAGGGGTTCGGCGGCCTCTTCCGCCTCACCGGGTACCGGGATCCGGTCCTCGTCACGTCGATCGACGGGGTGGGTACCAAAGTCCGGGTCGCCGACATCGCGGGCCGGTGGCGGGTGGTGGGCGCCGATATTGTCTCCCACGGAGCCAATGACGTCCTGTGTCAGGGCGCCACACCGCTCTTCATGCTCGACTACATCGCCGCCGGCCGGCTTGTCGCGAAGGTGGTCACCGAGATCATCGAGGGAATCGTGCAGGCGTGCCGTGATCAGGCGATCGTGCTCATCGGCGGAGAGACGGCGGAGATGCCGGGCGTCTACGCTCGCGAGGCGAGCGACATCGTGGGCTGCACGGTGGGCGCCGTCGAGCGGGATCGGGTGATCACCGGGGCGGCGATCCGTCCCGGCGATGTGATCGTCGGCGTCGCGGGCGACGGCCTTCATACCAACGGGTACTCGCTCGCCCGGGCGGCGCTGCTCCCCCCGGGCAGAGTCGCGGCGCGCCGCGCGCTCGCTGCGCGTCCCAAGGAATTGTCGGAATCGCTCGGCGACGCGCTCCTCCGACCCCACCGGCCGTATGCCCGGCCCGTGCTCGCTCTCCGGGAGCGCGTTCAGCTCCGGGGCATCGCCCACGTCACGGGCGGCGGGATCCCCGGCAACCTCGTTCGCATCCTCCCGGGCGGATCCCGTGCCCGCATTCACCGGGGCCGGTGGCCGGTGTCGCCGTTGTTCACGCTGATCCAGCGCCGGGGCAGAGTGACCGACGCAGAGATGTTCCGGACCTTCAACATGGGACTCGGCCTGCTCGTGGTCGTCCGGGAGAGCGAGGCAGATTCGGCCGTTGTCCATCTCGAGCGCTCCGGCGAGCGGGCGTGGGTGGTCGGCGAGATCCTGGCGGGGTCACGGGGAGTCGAGATCCGTGGCTGAGCCGCTGCGGGTCGGGGTGCTCGTCTCAGGGACGGGATCGAACTTGCAGGCCCTGATCGACGCGTGCCGCGGCGGAGGGCTGCCGGCGGAGATCGTCCTCGTCATCAGTAACGTGCCCACGGCGTTTGCGTTGGAACGGGCCCGCGCCGCCGGGATCCCGACGGTCGTCGTGAGCCACCGGGCGTATCCGTCGGTAGACGCGTTCGAGACGGCGCTGCGAGAGGCGCTGGTGTCGCACCGCGTCGAGCTCGTGTGCCTCGCGGGATTCCTCCGCATCCTCTCGGCCCGGTTCGTCGCCGCGTTCCCAGGCCGGATCATCAACATTCACCCGGCGCTGTTGCCGGCGTTCGGTGGGAAGGAGATGTACGGCGAGCGGGTCCACAAGGCCGTCCTCGGCTCGGGCGCGCGCCACACCGGCTGTACCGTGCACTTCGTCAGCGAGGTCCCCGATGGCGGACCGATCATCGCTCAGGCCACCGTGCCCGTCCAACCGGGCGATACCTCGGCGACGCTCGCCGCCAGGGTGGCAAAGGAGGAGCACCGTCTTTATCCGGCGGTGGTGCGGCTCTTCGCCGAACGGCGGATCCGGCTCGAGGGGGACCGGGTGAAGGTGCTTCCTCCGGTGGAGTCCGGGTCGACCGCGGAGGTACCATGACTATCGGGCGTGCGCTGTTGAGTGTGTGGGACAAGACGGGGATCGTCGAGTTCGCCCACGGGCTGGCCGATCTTGGGATCGAGATTGTGTCGACGGGTGGGACGGCGGCGAGCCTGCGCGGTGCGGGCCTCGCGGTCACAGATCTCAGCGAGATCACCGGATTTCCCGAACTCCTCGGCGGGCGCGTGAAAACGCTCCACCCCCACGTGCATGGTGCGCTACTGGCTGTGCGCAGCAACCCGGAACACCTCGCCGAGTTGGCGCGTCACGGGATCCGGCCGATCGATCTGGTGGCGGTGACGCTGTATCCGTTCGAGTCGACGATCGCGGGCGGGGCGGATCTCGCCGCCGCGCTCGAACAGATCGATATCGGCGGCGTGACGCTCCTCCGTGCGGCCGCGAAAAATTTCGAAGACGTCGTCGTGGTCAGCCGGATTTCGCAATACCAAGAAGTGCTCGATGAGCTCCGCCGGACGGGAGCGGTGGGGCGTGAGACGCGGGCGCGTCTGGCCGGCGAAGCGTTCGCCAGAACCGGCGAATACGATGCGGCGATCGCCCGGTATCTCGAGACTCGTGCCGATGGGTTCCCCCAGCATCTCATCCTGGCGTTCGAAAAAATCCAGGACCTGCGGTACGGCGAGAATCCCCATCAGCGCGGCGCGTTCTATTGCGAGCCCGGGACCACCGGGCCGTCCGTTGCGACCGCCCGGCAGATCTCCGGGCGGCCACTTTCCTACAATAATATCCACGATCTGGACACGGCGCTCGAGCTCGTTCGGGAGTTCTCCGATCCCGCGGCCGTGATCGTCAAGCACGCCATCCCGTGCGGCGTCGGCACAGGCGAAACCCTCCGGGACGCGTACCTCCACGCGCGAGAGGGGGATCCCATGTCCGCGTTCGGCGGTATCGTGGCGCTCAACCGGCCTGTGGACCCTGCGACCGCCGAGGCGGTAGCCGAGACGTTCCTCGAGGCGGTGATCGCGCCCGGATTCGCCGAAGACGCGCTCGCGGTGCTTGGACGAAAAAAGCATCTGCGGCTGATGGAAGTAGGGCCCGCGGCTCCGCCGGCGAACTCCCGGGACTGGGATTTGCGCCGCGTGCGCGGCGGCCTGCTGGTCCAGGACAAAGACGGGATCGACCTGGTTGAGGAAGGTCTCCGGGTCGTGACCTCGCGGGCGCCCACCGAACGCGAATGGGGGGATCTCAGGTTCGCCTGGACGGTGTGCCGCTACGTGCGCTCGAACGCCATCGTTCTGGCGAGGGACCGGCAGGTGGTGGGGGTCGGCGCCGGACAAATGAACCGGGTGGAACCCGTCCGCTTGGCGGCGCGACAGGCGGGAGAGCGCGCGCGGGGCGCGGCTATGGCATCCGAGGCGTTCTTCCCATTCCCAGATGCGGTCGAAGAGGCCATCAAAGCCGGTGTGACCGCGATCATCCATCCCGGCGGATCGGTGCGGGATGCGGAGGTGACCGCGGCGGCGGAGGCGGCCGGGATTGCCATGGTCACGACGGGGATCAGGCATTTCAGACACTAGCGCTCAGTGTGTTGAGGCCTAGGAGGGACGGGAGATGTCGAGTGTTCGCTCGAGGCCACGCGCGCTCGTCACCGGAGCATCTTCCGGCATCGGGGCGTCGTACGCCGAGCGATTGGCGCACGATGGGTACGACCTTGTGCTTGTGGCGCGGCGGCGCGAGCGCCTGGAGCACCTAGCCGAGCGGCTGCGGCGCGAGGCGGATACGCACGCAGAGGTACTCGCCGCAGACCTCACCGACGCCGGCGCTCTCGCGCAGGTTGAGGCGCGCGTCGCCGGTGATGAGTCGCTTGCGCTGTTGATCAACAATGCCGGGTTCGGGAGTTACGGCCCGTTCGTGAAGGTTGAACCGAAGGTCGTCGATCATCTCATCGACATCCATATCCGCGCCGTTGCACGCCTGACCCGCGCGGCGCTGCCCGGCATGGTCCGTCGCGGCACAGGTGGCGTGATCAATGTTGCGTCTCTGCTCGCGCTCAGCGGGTCCATTCCACCCAATCCGCTGCCTCACCGCACAATGTACGCCGGTGCCAAGGCGTTCATGGTGACCTTCACCCAAGCCCTTGCGGGCGAGCTGAGCGGCACCGATGTGCGCGTGCAGGTGTGCCTCCCGGGGTTGGTCGCGACTGAGTTCCATGCCGTGCAGGGGATGGACCTCAGCAAGATACCGAGGATGACGGCGGACGACGCGGTCACCGCCTCGCTCACCGCATTCGCACGGGGCGAGGTCACATGCATCCCGGGCCTCGAGGACGTGTCGCTGCTTGAGCAGCTCACGGAGATGCAGCGCGGCGTGCTGAAGAGCGCCAATACGCCGGCCCTCGCACGCCGCTATCAATCCGGCGTGGCCTAAAAGGATGGTGATTTTTCGACCTTGACATGCGCGCTGTCCAATGCGAGTATAGGCGGTGTGGATTCATCATCTGGAAGGGGGTGGCGAGGAATGGTCATGGTCCCCTACGCAACGCTCGTCACCCGTCCGGACGCATTGCTCTCGTAACATTTAAGCCCAACCGGTAAGCGTCTGGTCACGGGGAAGAGCCTGTGGCCTTTCTTATTGCCCCTGGTCGACAGCGGAGCGCAGCTTTGTGGGCACAGGTGCCCGCGTGCGGCATACCTGTACCCTGTTGCGATCGATGCTTGTGCGCGGCGTTCATCAAACGAAAGGAGGCGAACCGATGGTTGACCTTATGCGTGCCATGCAGGGTGGCTACCGACTTGACACAAGTTGAGGAGGCGGCGATGAGACATTACGTGCACTCGATTGGTTCAGCCCTCCTGGTCAAATTGAAACCCAAGCGGTTGGGATCCGCCGCGGACCGGCACCCGGTTCACGCGAACCTGATGAATCGGATACTGGCAAGCATTCTGCTCATGGACGTGGAACAGTCGACCGAGTTCCTCGTTCGGTGGGGGGATGTGGCGTGGCGAGACGTGCTCGACCAGCTCTATGGGATTGCCTATCGTCACATCGCGGTCTTCCGGGGGCGCGGCGTCAATATGATCGGCGACCAGATCATGGCGGCGTTTGAGGGCCCGATCCGCGCCATTTGCTGCGCGGAGGCGATCCAACGGGAGGCGGAGGGCCTGGGCCTTCGGCTGCGTGCAGGCGTACACGTCGGAGAGGTGGAGAGATCAGGCGACAACCTGCGAGGGATCGCCGTGCACATCGCGGCAAGGATTGCGGCGCTGGCAAACGGCAATGAGATCCTGGTGTCCGCAACGGTGCGGGATATCGTGGCGGGATCCGGCCTCTTGTTCGCCGACCGGGGCGAACAAATATTGAAAGGCGTCCCGGATCCTCGGCGGGTCTTCAGCGTGGCGCAAAGGTCTTAGAAGGAGGGAGAC
>DASSXJ010000057.1 GCA_035703895.1 bacterium
GAAAAAAGCGCTGAGGGTAAGTTGGACCGCGCCCGCGTTCCCACCGAAGCTGTCGGCGATCGCCGGGAGCGCCGGCAAGTAGGTATCGATCGAGAACGGCCCAAACGCGGTGAGCGCGCTGAGGGTGACGACCAGGCCGGCCGAAGCGTCCCGCGGCCGCGTGGGAATCGGACGGCCGAGCCCTGAAGCGGGGGCCCCCGGGGCCGGCGCCGAGGAGGGCGGTGCCTTCACGCAGCGGGGCTGGAGCGTTTTCGTCTCCCTCACTGCGCCCTATCTGATCCCGTGGCTCGTCGCGTTCGGGCACTAGCGAAACAAGACAAGCTGCGCACGACGCCCTTCCAGATCACTCAGCGCGGGTTTCGTGTCCGGCGACGACGAGGAGCCTTCTTGCTCTTCGCCGTGCTCTTTCGCCGCTTCTCCCTTCTTGGACCGCGGTCCTTGTCCATCAATCCCGGATCGGCAACGCTCGCGGGCCCGCTGAGCGGATGGACAGCACCGGCGAGTTCGGACATACCCTGTACGACCTGCTGGGTCGCGTCCACGATGCGATCCTTGAGCGAGCGACGGCTAGGCTTCTTACCCCTTGTCACTGACGCTGCCTCCGGCTGATTTCTACTCCGAGCGCTTCATGTACGACGTCAATCGAGCATACTCGAGCTTGGCGCCTCTATGGCCGGGTGCGGCCGCTTGCAATCAGCAAGACGATGCCCCCTGCGACGAGCACGCCCCCGACCACTGGCGGGATCGGAAAGCTCCGCCTCTCCTGGGTCGTGATACCGATGGGACCAATCTTCACCGCCTCGCGCGTCGTCGTGTAACTAAACCCTCCGAACACCAAAATGGCGGCGCCGATGATCACAAGCAGCACGCCGACGACGGTCTGAGTTTTCATCCCGGCAATGCCTCAGGCCGTGTTGCACCACATGATTGAACGCGCGTGGTGACTAGGGAGTGGCGACATGCCACATGCCGTTCTTCGGTCCGTTCAGACCCTCTCCCTGAACGTCGCCGGGTTTGGAATCGTCTGAGAATCGATAGAGTAAGTGCCCGCTGTAACTGACCTGGGACCCGTTGGCGGTCTTGACGAGCGCAAGCTTCCCCTTCGCGGAAGCGGGGGCCGTAGGCTCGGCGGCGCTCAATAGGGGGGGCCAGGCACTGGCACACCCTCCCGTGCAGGCGCTAGATGACGCGGTATCGGAACTCAGGGTATAGAGGCTCATGCCTTTCGCGTCCACCAGAATCTGTTGTGCTTTGCCCCCAACCGTCGCGCTGGCCACATTGACGGTTGTGTCAGCGCCGCTGGCCGGTTGGCCCACGGCTCCTGCAATCACGAACGCAGCAACAAAAATCAGTGTCCACCAGTGTCTCACTGTCATGTGATCACCTCGGAGATAGTGTCTCGCTAGGCGCAGCCACGAACCAGACCCTGCAAAAGTGAGCTTGCCGCGCGATGCTGTTGATTTTCTGACATTTTCCGACCTCGAATCCCGGATTAGCGCGGCCACTCCCCATTGATACGAACGTGTGTTCGGTATATAATCAAATCACCCGGAAGGTGGTGTCCAGTGGCCGTCTCCCATCTCCCCATTCCCCTCCCCCAGCCCTTGAGCGGGCTCGTCCTGTTCACCGGTCACGAGAGCGTTCTGCCGCTCAGCCAGCTCCTGTGTCTCCAATACCTTAGCCGTGGCGAGCCTATCGTCCTGGTAGACGGGGCAAACGCCTTCAACCCTTACCTCCTTTCCGATGCGGCCCGCGCGCAGGGGCTCGACCACCAACGCGTGCTGGACGCTGTGCACCTGTCCCGGGTCTACACCTGCCACCAGTTGGAAGCGTTGCTGACGGAACATCTGCAACCGGCGATCGCGGCGTTCCGCCCCAGCGCGGTGCTCTGCCTCGGCCTGCTCGATCCGCTGTATGACGAGGACGTGCCGGCCGCGGAGGCCGCCCGCATCTTCCGGCGCCTTGCCTCCGCGATCCGTGAAGCCGCACCCCGCCTCCCGATCCTGGCCGCCTGCCCCGATCCTGTGGGTCCGGCGACGCCCGAGCACATCATGGACGACGTTCGCCCCACCTTTGGCGACCGGCTGTGTGTAATTGCCCGCTGGCGCTTTTCCGCCCAACTGGAGGCCGGACGTGTGTGGATCTCCCGGGAGCAGCCTGATCCCGCACGGTGGGAGTGGGCGCTCACCCTCCGACCGGACCGCACCTTTCGCCGGCGGGCCTAGACTTTCGAAGACGGCCGTAGAGGAGCGTACCCGATGGGCCGCACCGTTCCCACGATGACGCAGGTCATTCAGAGCGAAGAAGAGAGCTGGGCGCCGTTTCGCCGCGCGCTCCGCGCGCAGGATCGTCCCGCGTTCGACCGGCTCTTTGCCGCCGCGCGCCACAACGCCGCCGTCGCGAGTTACGCCGCCAGGCCGGTGCCGTTCGAAGCGATCTTGCTGTCGATGCTGCTGGAAGCGATGAAAGCGATTCAACATCTCGAAGACGAGGTCACCGCGGTTCGTGCGGCCCTCCCTGCTCCACGCCCACCTGTTTGACGTCTATCCCACCTCAGGCGGGATGGCCGTCTGGCTCATCGGAGCCGACGGCGCCCGGCTGCGGCTCGTGCATCCCTGGACGCCCCGCCTCTACTACAGCGGGAGCCGCGAGATACTCCGGCACGCGCAGGCGCTGCTCGACGGGATCCGGGCCACGATCACGACCCGGGTCACGACACGGTGCGACCTGCTGCGGGGCGAGATCGAGGTCGTGGAGGTCACGGTCGCCGATCCGATGGCGTTCTCCCGCGTCGTCGACCGGCTCGCGCATCTCGATGGCCTGACATTTTACAACTGCGACATCGCGCTTCCGCAGATGTACCTGTACGAGCACCAGCTCTTCCCGCTCGGGCGGTGCGCGGTCGAGACGACGCCCGAGGGAACGATCCGCAC
>DASSXJ010000058.1 GCA_035703895.1 bacterium
GTACGGAGCGAGCGCAAGAGGCGCCGGGCATGCCGTCGCTCGGCGCCTCTTGAGTTGATCCGCCTTTTTAGCTATCTTCTTAGTCCATTCGGGCCCATCGAAGGAGGTTGGGTGGGCGGGTCCGCATTGGCCAACAGTTGCGTACCCCCGGACGCAGGAGTGAGCCACAAGACACAGGAGACGCTGGAAGAAAGACGAACCGTGCACGGGATGTAAAACACGGAGGGGCAAGGGTCCTGGTGGGCCTCGCAGTCTTCAAAACTGTATTCTCCGTGCGCCATCTTAAGACGAGAATCACCGCAAAGCATTGTCAGACTTGCCTCACAGATGGACGCCAGAAAGCGAGCCCGCCGGCCTGCACTTGATTTGCACTCATTTTGCACATGTTCCAGAACTTCGGAGCCATCAGATCTGAGCTTCCATGAGCGAGGCAGTCGCTAATAGAACGTGTCCTGCGTGCCTCCAGAGGCTCTTGAAAGAGCTCCAGGGGCAGGAGGGGAGGGAAGGTGGCTGCCCAAGTTCTTATAGCGACCCAGGCCCATTTTGGGCGCTGCCTCCGGACCAGACGTCGTCGAAGTTGCGGGTTCGATTTCCGCCGCCTCCAGCTTCCCCGCGGACACCTGCTTCTCCGAGGCCCGGACCACACTGGCTCACTCCTCCACCCCCAGCGCCGGAGAGGCTCACACCGAGGCGACCAGGTTCATCGCGCACCGTCCGGCGCTCAGGCCGGTCGTCGCACTGCCTTGTGGGCGACCGCCTCCGGGTGGGGCCATCTCTTTTGACACGCCGCCAGCGAATGGGTAAACTGGGATTGCAACCCCCCCTATGGGGGGAGGGAGGCGGGCATGCCGAGGACTGTCACAGGAATCGATCCCAAGAGCAAGGAGAAGATCCTGGGGCGGCTGCGCAGCATCGAAGGACACATGGGCGCGGTGATCCGGATGGTCGAAGCAGATCGGTATTGTATGGATGTGCTCAAACAGACCCGGGCGATCCAGAGCGCCATCAGCCGGGCCAACGCGCTCCTGCTCGAGCGCCACCTCAACCACTGCGTCAGCTCGGCCATCCGCTCAGACGATGCCGGGGAGCGCGAGCGTGTGATCTCCGAACTGCTCGAGATCTTCGAGAATGGCCGGCCGAGCTAGATAACATGGCACCTGTAACGCAACAGCTCGGCATCAAGGGTATGACCTGCGCGTCCTGCGTCCGGCGGGTCGAGAAGGCCTTGTCCAAGGTGGCGGGCGTGCGGGAGGCCAGCGTGAACCTGGCCACCGAGACCGCGACTGTTGCGTACGACCAGTCGGTGACCGCTCCCGAGCAACTGCAAAGGGCGGTTGAGCAGGCGGGCTACAAGGTCGACGCGCGGCCCGCGGCACCAGCCTCGACGCAGCCCGGGGCGGGGCAGGGGCCTCCCGGGGCTGCGTCGACGGCGCTGCCGGCAAGCGACCCGCGCGAACAAGATCGGCAGCGCGAGCTCGATGACCTCCGGCAGAAGTGGCTGGTGAGTCTCCTCTTGGGCCTCGGCATGATGGCCGTCATGTACCTCCCGTTCCACGTGGAGATGGAGCTCCTCGCCCCGGCCCTCCTCATCGCGGCCACGGTCGTCCAGTTCTGGGCCGGCGCCGTCTTCTACACAACCGCGTGGGCGGCCGCCAGGCACGGTAGCGCGGAGATGAACACGCTCGTTGCGATGGGCACGAGCGTCGCCTTCGGTTACAGCGCGTTCGTCACGCTGTGGCCGCGTCTGGCCGAGCGCTGGGGGTTCCCGCCCCATCTCTACTATGAGACGGCGGTAATTATCATCGCCCTGGTCCTCCTGGGCCGGTGGATGGAGGCGCGCGCCATGCGGCAGACGAGCGCCGCGATCAAGGCCCTCATGGGCCTCCAGGCCAGGACCGCGCGCGTCGTCCGGGACGAGATCGAGCAGGATATCCCGGTCGATGCCGTGCAGGTTGGCGATCTCGTCCGCGTCCGTCCGGGTGAGAAGGTGCCGGTGGACGGCGCCGTCGTCGAGGGTGGCTCGGCTGTGGACGAAAGCATGCTTACCGGCGAGAGCCTGCCCGTGGACAAAGGCCCGGGCGACACCGTCATCGGTGCAACCCTCAACACAACGGGCTCGTTTGTCTTCCTCGCCACGAAGGTCGGCAAGGATACCACGCTCGCGCAGATCGTCCGGTTGGTCGAGGAGGCCCAGGGCTCCAAGGCCCCGATCCAGCGGCTGGCCGACACCATCTCGGGCTACTTCGTCCCCGCGGTGCTCGCGATTGCGTCCTTGACGTTCGCTGGCTGGCTCGCCCTCGGGCCCGAGCCACGCCTCATGCTCGCCCTGCAGGCGGCGATCGCGGTCCTCATCATCGCGTGCCCGTGCGCCTTGGGTCTCGCCACGCCGACGGCGATCATGGTTGGCACCGGCAAGGCCGCCGAGCAGGGCATCCTGATCCGCGGCGGCAAGGCACTGGAGCAGGCGCGCCGGATCACGGCGATCATCCTGGACAAGACAGGCACGCTGACCCGCGGAAGACCACGGGTCACTCACATCGTCCCGCTCAACGGCCTCGGGGAGTCCGACTTGCTGCGGCTCGCCGCGAGCGTAGAGGTCGGTTCCGAGCACCCGCTCGGCGTGGCGGTCGTCGCCCGCGCGAAGGAGCTAGGGGTGCCGCTCCCCTCGCACGAGCGCTTCCAGTCGCTGACGGGCCAGGGCGTCCAGGCGGTGGTGGAGGGACGCGAGGTCGTGTTGGGCAACCGCGCGCTGATGCAGGAGCGCGGCATCGCCGAGGACGGGTTCGCCGCCGCGGTCGCGCGGTTGTCCGCCAACGGGGAGACGCCGCTCTATGTCGCTGTGGACGGGCAGGGGGCCGGCGTAATCGGAATGGCGGACACGCTCAAGCCTGAATCGCGCGAGGCGGTGGCGCAGCTCCGCGCGCTGGGGCTCGAGGTCTGGATGCTGACGGGCGACATCCGAGCTACTGCCGAGGCGATCGCCAAGCAGGCGGGCATCGACGCTGAGCAGGTGCTGGCTGAAGTGCGGCCGGACGAGAAGGCCGACGTCGTCCGCCGGCTCCAGGGAGGCGGCAAGGTCGTCGCGATGGTAGGCGACGGCATCAACGACGCTCCGGCGCTCGCGCAGGCCGACCTCGGCATCGCGGTCGGCACCGGGACGGACGTCGCGATGGCCGCATCGGACATCACACTCATCGGCGGAGACCTCCGCAGCATCGTGACCGCGATCGCCCTGTCCCGCAAGACCGTGGGCGTGATCAAGCAGGGGCTCGTCTGGGCGTTCGGCTACAACATTGTCCTCATACCGGTCGCGGTCGGCGCGCTCTACCCGTTCTTCCATGTCCTGCTGAGTCCGGTGCTCGCGGCGGCGGCGATGGCGATGAGTAGCGTGAGCGTCGTCACCAACGCGCTCCGGTTGCGCCGCTTCCGCCGGCCCGCGAGCGTGGACGAGATCCTGCACCCGCCTCTCCGCGCACGCGTTGCCGAGTATGCGTACCTCGCCGCGATCGCGGCGTTGGCCCTGGCCGTCGGAGCCGCGGCGCTCATGCTGACGGGGCGGGGGACCGCCGCTGGCACGGCGATGACCTCGGCCGGCGCGGGACCCGCCAAGCCATCGGACCGGACGATCGCCGTCAAGGCGACCGACGGGCTGCGGTTCGTCCCAGGGACCATCACGGTGCGGGCCGATGAGACCGTGGCCTTCGTCGTCACGAACACCGGCCGCCTTCCACATGAGTTCGTCATCGGTACGGCAGCGATCCAGGACACGCACGAGCGCGAGATGGCCAGCGGAATGCACATGACTATGGGCGATGAGGCCGCGTTCAGCCTCGACTTGCCCGTCGGGCAGACGCGCACGCTGGTCTACAGGTTTCGCACGCCCGGCGTGCTGCTGTACAGCTGCCACGTCCTCGGCCACTACGCCGGCGGCATGCGCGGCACCATCACCGTGAAGAACCGGTAGCCACTCGAGAGGCTGCGAGAACAGGAGGAGCGATCATGCGAAGGGTCGTCTTGAGCGTCCCGGGTATTTCCTGCGAGCACTGCGAACGCGTCGTCAGCGGCGCCCTCACCCCGTTGCAGGGTGTCCGGAGCGTCAAGGTCAACATCCCGGCAGCGCAGGTGGAGGTCGAGTACGACGAGGTGAAGGCCGACGTCGAGCGGATGAAACAGGTACTGGCGGACGAGGATTATCCGGTGCAGGCGGTGGTGGAACGGTAAGGGACTGTTGATGCCTGCACTGATGCGTCGAGAGGAGCGTGTCATGAGGAGGATGCTGGTCCTGCTCGTCGCGGTTCTGATGTTCATTACGTCTTGGGCATCGGCGGCCTCGCCGCCGCTCAAGCGGATCACGGTCGCCGAGTCGACCGAGGTCCGACCGTCCCACGCGTGGGCGCTGGAGACCGACGACGCGGAGCACCTTTCGCGGACGAGTGTGTGCGAAACGCTGGTGAAGATCGACGTCGACGGACGGCTTACCCCCGGCCTCGCCGAATCCTGGCAACGGACCGACCAGACGACCTGGCAATTCAAGCTGCGCTCAGGCGTGAAGTTTCAAAACGGGGAACCGTTCAATGCTCAGGCGGTCATCACCGCGCTGAATCATATCCGAAGCGTGCCGACCCTCCCCCGAGGCTTCACGGCCAATACCATCACGTCCGTCAATGCGGCAGGGGATATGGCGGTGGTCATTCGCACGGGCGCTCCGGATACGCTGCTGCCCAACCGGTTGTTCTCGTACAACACCTGCATCCTCGCGCCGTCGGCCTACAAAGCGGGGGCGCAGCCGAATCCGCTGGGCACCGGCACGGGTCCGTTTGTCCTCACGCAGGCGGCCCAAGACGTCTTGAAGCTCATGAAAAACAAGAACTATTGGGGTGGCCCCGTGACCATCGATGAGGCCACTTGGCTGTTCGTGCCCGACGGCGTCGTGCGGGCAGGGATGGTGCGAACCGGTGAGGCCGATATTGCGAACAACGTCCCAGTGTCTCAGGTCCCATTGCTCGAGAAGGACGCGAGAGTCACCGTGATGAGGTCACCGGATCCCCGCACGGTTACCTTTTACTTCAATGTCAGCCGGCGGCCCTTTACCGACGTGCGCGTCCGCCGCGCGATACAGTACGCGATCGACAAGAAGGCGATTGTGAACAGCATCCTCGAGGGCATCGGCCAGCCCGCTGTTGGGCCCTTTGCGCCCACCGAGAAAACGTGGTTGAATTCGCGGCTCAAGGGGTATCCGTACGACCCGCAGCGGGCGAAGACACTACTGGCCGAGGCGGGCTACAAGCCGGGCGACCTGAAGTTCGCCCTGTTGACCTACCCGAGCCGAGCGGAGCTACCGCCGACGGCGGAAGCGATCCAGAAGATGCTGAAAGACGTCGGGATTGTTGCCGATTTGCAGGTGAAGCCTCTCGTCGATGAAGATGCCGTCGCCGGAAAATTCGACACACTGTTGCTCTCGCGCGGTCATCTCGTCGACGTCTACGATCCGGAAGGGTTCCTGACCGCGGACTACTCCTGCAAGGGGACGTACAATATCAGTCAGTATTGCAACCCGAGGGTTGACGCCTTTCTCGCACAAGTCAGGGACGCGCGTGTCCCCGAGGCGCGGTACAATCTGTACCGGCAGATCCAATCCGTCCTCGTCGATGACGAGGCCGTCAGCGTGTTCGTGTACCATCCGATCACGATCGTCGCCCATGACAAAAAGGTGCTCAACTACAGGCAGTATCCGCTTACCCGGTACATCTTGACCCCAACGCTGGACATCGCCCGGTAGGCCGCGGGACGGAGTGTTCGCCTGATGTGCGGTCTGGTGGTCCGACGGCTGGCCGTCTTGCCGATACTGTTGATGTTCGTGTCGCTATTGGTCTTTTTCTTGCCGCGCCTGGCCGGCGTGGATCCGACGTTTGCTATTCTGCATGCTCGCGTACCGGATCGCAACCCGGACCCCGAGGTGCTCCAACGAATCCGCGTGGAGCTCGGCTTGGATCGCCCGATGCCGTTCAGGTTTCTCAACTGGCTCGAGCGTCTTGGGCGCGGTGATTTGGGCTACTCCTACGTGACTCGGCAGCCCGTGGCCGGGCTGCTCCGCGAAGGTCTGTCCGTCACCGCGACACTCGTGGGCCTGTGCCTCGCCCTGGCGGTTGCCGTGGCGATTCCGCTCGGCGTCGTCGCGGCGGTCCGGCCGGGTAAATGGCTGGACAACCTCATTGCGATCGCGTCTCAGGTCGGGGTCGCCGTGCCCGAATACTGGATCGCGCTACTGCTGATCCTCCTATTTGCGCAGAGGTTGGGCTGGCTGCCGTCGGCCGGCTGGCGCGGTCCGGCTTACATGATCATGCCGGTCCTGACACTGGCGTTCCGCCCCATCGCGTACTTCGCATGGGCCACGCGGGCTGCCGTCATCGAGGCGATGAAGATGGACTATATCCGGGCGGCCAGGGCGCGCGGCCTGACCCGGACGCAAACCATTTGGGTACACGCGTTGCGGAACGCCCTGATTCCCGTCGTCACGCTGGTGGCGCTATGGTTGGCCGGCATGTTGGGCGGATCCGTGATCGTGGAGGTCATCTTTGGGATTCCCGGGATCGGGTTGGTGCTCTACAGTGCCGTGCTGGCGACCGACCTGCCACTGATCCAAGCGGGTTTGGTGTTTCTGATCAGTCTGGCGGTGGTGATCAATACGCTGGCGGATCTCGCGTACGTCGCGCTCAACCCGGCGATCCGGCTGGCCCGGCCGCAACCCTAATATGATGGAGCGTGATCGGACGTGAGCGCGATGGCCGGCTACCCCGCCGCGGTGCGCCCGGATGCGGAGATGGGATTGCGCAACGTCCCGCGGCGGTCCTGGCACGCGGCGGCCGTCGCAGGCCTCGGGATCTTTTGTCTCGTCGTGGTCGTCACGGTGGGCGCCCCGCTGCTCGCGCGCTACGATCCTATCGACCAGGTTCTTCGCGATGCCTTCCAGCCGGCATCGGCGGCACATTGGCTCGGGACGGATCGGTTGGGACGGGACCTGTTTGCCCGGATCGCGTACGGTGGACGTTTCCCGTTGGCCATCACGCTTGTCGCCGTCTCGGTGTCTGCCGTTTTCGGCACGCTGATCGGCGCCATCGTCGGGCGGGTCGGCGGCGCGATCGAAGAAATCGCCATGCGGCTGATCGACGTGTTTATCTCGTTTCCGTCTATTCTCGTCGGCTTCGTGATCGCCGCGCTGCTGAAGCCGGGGTTCGCCACACTCGTGCTGGCGATTACCGTGACGGATTGGACGCCGTTCGCGCGCCTGGCGCGGGCCATTACGCTCGAGATCAATACCCGCGCCTATATTGAAGCGGCATCGGCGGTGGGAGCGACGGAGCCGCTCATACTGCGTAAGCACGTCCTTCATCATCTCGTGGGCCCCGTGCTCGCCATGGGCTTCCTTCGATTCGGACACGGCCTGCTGACCATCGCCGGGCTCTCGTACCTCGGCCTCGGTGCGCCGCCGCCGGCGCCGGACTGGGGCGCCATGCTGGCCGAGGCGCAGCCGTACATGGTGCGCTTCCCGATTCTGGTCCTCGCGCCGGGACTGATCATCTTCGTGACCGCGCTCAGCGTGGCGCTGGCCGGCCGCGGGTTGATGCTGATGTTCGATGCGCCGCACGGCGCTCCGCGCACGTGAACCTGCTCGAGGTGCGCGACCTCCGGACGCGCTTCTTCTGCGAGGAAGGGGTCGTCAAGGCCGTCGACGGTGTCGATCTCACGGTCCGGCGCGGCGAGATTCTCGGACTCGTCGGCGAAACCGGGTGCGGAAAGAGCGCGATCGCGTTGTCAATTATGAGCCTGCTCGATCCGCCCGGCCGAGTCGTCGGCGGCTCGATCCGGCTCGGCGGCATCAATCTGCTCGGTCTTCCCGAGGCCGAGATGGCAAAGATTCGCGGAAACCGCGTCGCCATGATATTTCAGCAGCCGCAGTCCTCGCTGGACCCGGTGTTCAAAGTGGGTCAGCACATTGTCGAGGCCATTCGGGTGCATCGTGCCGTCCCGAAATGCGAGGCGTGGCGGCAGGCCGTCGAGCTGCTGCGTGAGGCCGGCATCCCGGATCCTGAACGCCTGGCCCATGCCTATCCGCACGAACTGTCGGGGGGCATGGCACAGCGGGTCATGATCGCCATCGCCCTGGCATGCAGGCCGGATCTAGTGATCGCCGATGAACCCACGACGGCGCTCGATGTGACGATTCAGGCGCAGATCCTGGACTTGCTGCGGAGTCTCCGCTCAAGATTCGGCATGGCCGTGATTGTCATCACGCACGACCTTGGCGTGATTGCCGAGGTGGCCGACCGCGTCGCCGTGATGTACGCGGGGCGTATCGTGGAGCAGACGAACGTCCGCAGCCTTTTCTCCGAGCCACGCCACCCGTACACGCGGGGATTGATCGAGTGCATGCCGCGGCTCGATGAGGTGCGCGACCGACTTGTCGTTATACCGGGCGCCGTTCCCACCCTGACGGACACGGCGCCTGGCTGTCGGTTCGCGTCACGCTGTCAGGCCCGCGTGCTGCACAACATGAGCCGGTGCACGGAGCTCGAACCGCCGCTGGAAGCCGTCTCTCAGGGACATGAGGTACGATGCTGGCTGTACGACCGGGCGGCGGTAGTCAAGCCTGAACTTCCCGAAGCTCCGGGGTCAAGTGCTGATTGCCGCCCCGGCCTCGGCGCGCTTGCCAACGGTTCGTCTGCCGCGCGCGTGTCTGCCGACCGGGATTCCCTCGTGCATCCGCTCCTTTCCGTCACCGATCTCTTCAAGCGCTTTCCCACGAGCAACGGCGTCTTTCGCCGCGGGGGCGGCACGGTACGAGCCGTGGACGGCGTGTCGTTCGAGATCCGCGAGGGCGAGACGCTCGCTCTCGTCGGCGAGTCGGGTTGCGGCAAGACCACCGTGGGCCGCGCGATCTTGCGACTGATTCCCTCCACGTCGGGAACGGTGCTCTTCGACGGCCAGGACGTCTTGCGGGCCAATCGGACCCAGCTCAAGGCGCTGCGGCGGCAGATGCAGATCATCTTCCAAGATCCCTCTTCGTCGCTTGATCCTCGCATGCAGGTGGGTGACAGCATCGGCCTGGGACTGTTGGTCAACGGCGTCAGGGGCAAGGAGCGGGACGCCGCGGTGATCGCCACGCTGCGCAAGGTGGGCCTGGAACCGTATCACGCGCGGCGCTATCCCCGTGAATTATCGGGCGGTCAACGGCAGCGCATCGTCATCGCAAGGGCGCTGGCCTTGCGTCCGAAGTTCATCGTCTGCGACGAACCGGTGTCGGCCCTCGACGTGTCCGTGCAGTCGCAGATTTTGAATCTCTTGCGCGATCTGCAGGAAGAGCTCCGGCTCAGTTATCTGTTCATCGCCCACAACCTGAGCGTGGTGAACCACATTGCCAACCGGGTGGCGGTCATGTACCTCGGCAAGATCGTCGAGCTCGCGGACCGGGAGGAGCTGTTCCGCAACCCCCTGCACCCGTACACGCGCGCCCTCATGTCCGCCGTTCCGTCAACGCAGCCATCGGCCGGACGGACGAGGACCGTGCTGAACGGCGATCTGCCGAGTCAGCGCAACGTGCCGTCTGGATGCCGTTTTCATACCCGCTGTCCGCTCGCCCAGGCGCGGTGTGCGCGGGAAGAGCCAATGCTGAAGCAGGTGACGCCCGGACACACGGCCGCTTGCTGGCTGGTGTAACCCGGACCACGATGGGAGGAGCGATGAAACGGCCCAGGTTCGTGACGTTTGATTGCTACGGAACGCTCGTCAAGTTTGAGCTCCACGCGGCGACCCGGAAGGTGCTTGGACGTCAACTCGACGGCATCGACACCGAGGCGTTTTTCGACGAGTTCCACGATCTCCGGTTCAAAGAAATCGTCGGGAAATACCGGTCGTACGATCAAGTTCTGTGCCGGAGTCTCGAGAAGGCGATGCGGGAGTTCGGTCTCGAGTACCAACCGGAATACGGGGCGGCGATTGTCGAGGCGGTTCCGACCTTCGGCCCGTACCCCGAGGTGCCGCCGGCCCTCGAGCGGCTTCGCAAGCATTCCAAACTGGTGATCATATCGAACAGCGAGGATCGCCTGATCGCCGGCAACGTGCGGAACATCGGGGTGCCGTTTGACCACGTCATCACGTCGCAGCAGGCCGGGGCGTACAAGCCGTCGCTGGCGCCCTTACGCTACGCGCTACGCAAACTGGGCTGCGGGCCGGAGGAGATCCTTCACGTGGCGCGGGGATTCGAGTACGATATCCCGCCCGCGCACGCGCTGGGCTGGCCGCGGGTCTGGATCAACCGTGATGGTGAAACGGGCGACCCGGCATATGGGCCGTACGAGGTGCTGCCCGACCTGTCCCGGCTGCCCGATCTGATCGGCGCATGAGCGTCTTGGTCAAACCGCGGTCCGCACTCCGCGAGGTCTGTTTCTGGCGGGAGACCGCGCCGCCCATCCCTTCATACGACGCTCGACCGCTACCCGTGCAGGCCGATGTCGTCGTAATCGGCGGCGGGTACACCGGGCTCTCCACGGCGCTGCACCTGGCGAAGAAGGGCGCTCAGGTGACCCTCCTTGAGCGCGCCACGTTGGGATGGGAAGCTTCGTCGCGCAACGGCGGCTTTTCTACCTGCGGTCTCAGCATCAGTGTGCAGGCAGCGGTCCGTCGGTACGGCTTGGCGCAGGCGCGGCGATTATTTCGCGCGGCGGTCGAGGCCGTCGATTGCGTCGAAGAAATCGTTCGGGCCGAGGGCATCGAGTGCAATTTTGAGCGGTGCGGGGGATTGCGGGCGGCCTCCAAGCCGTCACACTTTGAGCATCTTGGCGACACCCAGGTCCTGCTGGCGCGGGATTTCGGCTACGCGACCGAGCTTATTTCGCGCGACGAGCAACGCCGGGAGGTCGGCTCGGGCTCGTACCACGGCCTGTTGCTCGATCGAAAAGGGGCCGCGCTCCATCCGGGGAAATATGTCGCCGGGCTGGCACACGCGGCCGCCCGAGCGGGCGTGGATCTGCACGAGCGTGCGGACGCCACTGGGATCCGTCGCGTTCGAGGCACGCCTGGCGCCGGCTTCGACGTCACAATGTCGCGGGGTGTCGTTCGTGCCAAACAGGTGATGCTGGCGACCAATGCCCTTGGAGGACCGGTCCATCCCGGCGTTCGGCGGCGCATTCTCCCGGTCGGCAGTTACATCATCGCGACGGCACCGCTCGGCGACGCGCTGGCACGTGATGTCATCCCGCACGGCCGTGTCATCTCTGATACCAAGAACTTTTCGAGTTACTACCGGCTGACGCCGGACGGGCGTATGGCGTACGGCGGGCGGGCCCGCTTCGGGCAGTCCACGGCGGAGACGAATCGGATATCCGGCCGCATTTTGTACGAGACAATGGCCCGCGTGTTTCCTCAACTCGCCGGCGTGGGGGTGGAATACGTTTGGGGCGGAACGGTCGATTTTTCCTTCGACCGCATGATCCATGCCGGACAAATGGATGGCGTGTTCTACGCCGTGGGATACTGCGGCCACGGGGTGCAGATGGCCACGTACATGGGGCGGTGCATGGCCGAGGTGATGGACGGCCATCCCGAAGCCAACCTCTTCGATTCGCCGTTTCCAGTGATCCCCTTGTACAACGGCCGGCCGTGGTTCATGCCCATGATCGGCGCCTATTACAGAGTGCTGGACTGGTTGACGTGACGATGGCAACGGCGATCGATCCGGTCTGCGAAATGGACGTCGACATCGCGACGGCTGCATGGACGAGCGACTACCGCGGCACGACATACTATTTTTGCGCGCGGGCGTGCAAGGGGGCGTTTGACAGCGACCCCGAGCGATATCTGGAGCGAGATCGAAAAACCGCAGTCGCCGCCGTGCTCGATGGGCCTACTATCACCATGCCGGTCGACGTGGCCATCAAAACCCGGCGAAGCATCTCCCGCTTCAAAGACGAGCCGGTTCCACGCGAACTCGTGGAGCGCATGCTGGAAAGCGCCGTCTGGGCGCCCAATCACCATCTCACCGAGCCGTGGGAGTTTCACGTCCTCGGCGGCGAGGCCAAACGCGCCTTTGCCAAACATCGGATCGACTTCCGGCAGACGCTCTTCAAGAACCCGGACGCACCGGAGATTGAGAAGGCGCTTCAAAAGCTGTACGCCGATACCGTCGCCGTCCCCATGATCATCGCCGTCACAACGACGTCTCCCGACGATCCCGATCTCCGGGACGACGACTATGCCGCGACCATGTGCGCCATTCAAAACATGCTGCTCACCGCGGTGGGTCTTGGATTGGGCGCCTACCTCCGGACTGGAGGATTCATCCACCACCGCGGGCTCCGTGACCTTCTCGCCGTTCCGGATGGCCGGCGCGTCGCGGGAATCCTGTACGCCGGTTATCCGGAACGCACGCCCGAGCGCCGGCGCACGCCATACGCGCAGAAGACGCGTTGGCTCGAATAACGCGTCCCGCCCGCGCGGTCGACGCCGCGAGCCACACCGACAGGGAGGGTCCGGATGTGTGCCGTTACGGTCTGCCGATGTGAACTGGTGACGGACGAAGACGTCACGCGGGCGATCGATGACTGGGACGCCCGTACGTTGAATGAGGTGAAGCTTATTACGCGCGCCGGCAAGGGGGCATGCCAGGGTCGCTGTTGTTTCTCCTTGCTGAGAGCGTTTGTGGCCCGACGTCTTGGCATAGAGCCGGCCATGCTCCAGGCTCCTCGTCCACGGCTGCCGGTGCGCCTGGTGCCGATGGTGCGTCTAGCCGGGCCGGCGGAGCGCTGCGAGCATGAGTAGCGTGCGCAACCACGACGTTGTGGTCATCGGCGGCGGCATCATGGGCTGCTCGGCCGCGTATTTTCTGGCCCGAGAGGGCCTGGACGTCGCGCTCGTCGAGCGAGCGGTGCAGGTCGGCACCGAGGCCTCCGGACGGAACGCCGGGGGAATTCGCCAGAATGCCCGGCATCCTGCCGAGGTGCCGTTGGCCATGGCGAGCGTGAAGTGGTGGGAGTTTTTTCGCGACGAGCTTCGCGGCGCGTTTCATTACGAGCAGCACGGCAACCTTTCACTAGCTTGCACGGAAGAGGAGGTTCGCGGCCTTCAACAAGCGGCCGTGCGCCTGCGGAGCATCGGACTCGATGTTCGCCACATCCAGGGCGCGGACTTGAAGGAACTGTGCCCCAATCTTTCAGAGATGGTCCTAGCCGCGAATTATTGTCCGACCGACGGACAGTCGAACCCCATTCTTGCGACGCGATTCATCGCCCGCTGCGCGCGCGATCTCGGCGCAACTATATACCTTGACACGCCGGTCGTCGGGCTCGCCGTGCGCGGCGGGCAGGTCACCGCGGTGCAGACCACTCACGGAACGATCGGCACGGACGCAGTGGTCAACACGGCCGGGCCGTGGGCGAACGAGATTGCCGCGATGATCGGAAGCCGGTTGCCCATCCTGGCTCGCCCGACGCAGGTCGCGGTCACCCTCCCCATGCCCCCGGTGCTCCGCCAGTTCATCAGCGGGAACACGGTTTACATCAGGCCGACGCGGACAGGAAACCTGTTGGTCGGGGGTGGGGGGGCGTGGGACGTACTTGGGTTTACGCGGGAAAACACGTACTCGTCTATCCGCCGCTTCGCCGTGCGGGGCATGCAAGTCTTGCCGGCCTTGAAGCACACGAGCATGCTTCGAGCCTGGGCCGGCATTCTCGCCGTCTCGCCGGACCGCGTCACCATCGTAGACCGCATGCCCGGTGTCGAGAACATGGTCGTCGCGACCGGCTGCACCGGCCACGGCTTTTGTCTGGGTCCCGGCGCGGGGCAGACGCTCGCCGAGATGGTCCAGGGCCGCGCCCCGAGCATCGATATCGAAGGCCTGCGCCTGAGCCGGTTCCCGCCCGGCCTGGACATCAACTCCGTGTATAAGACCGAACCGGAACCGATGTAGCGCGGGAGGGTGAGATCGTGGCGAATGGACGAGTGCTGGACCACCCTCTCCTGGGTCCGTTGCCGGACGTTCCGGCCGTGACATTTTGTTTCAACGGACAGCCTGTCCAGGCACGAGAGGGCGAAACGATCGCAGCCGCCCTCTGGGCGGCCGGCATCAAGACGCTTCGGTACACGGGCTCCGGGAGGGAGCCACGCGGCGTCTATTGCGGCATCGGACACTGCTATGACTGCCGTGTCACCGTGGACGGCGTTCCCGACGTGCGCGCCTGCCTCGAACCCGTGCGCGCGGGGTTGCAGGTCGAAGGCCTATGGGAGCGGCAAGGCCCGTCGGCCGACAAAGTGAGCGACTGATGCAAGTCGACGTAGCGATCATCGGCGCCGGACCGGCGGGGCTCGCAGCGGCCGCCGCGGCAGCCGAGCACGGCCTCAACACGATTATCCTCGATGAAGGCCTCGAGCCCGGCGGACGCCTCTTGAGTCAGGTTCACGAGATCTCGGAAGCGGGCCGTGCAGGCCATGTGTGGAACGGACCTCGGGTGGCCGCGGATCTCGCCGCCGCCGCGAAGAACGCCGGCGCTCAGTTCTGTCTGCGATCGACGGTATGGGGACTGTTCCCGGGATGGCGGATCATGCTCCACGGGCCCGGCCCGGCAGAAATCGAGGCTGCTCGTCTCATCGTGGCGACCGGAGCCATGCAACTGCCCGTCGCGCTTCCGGGATGGACCCTGCCGGGAGTCATGACCGTTGGCGCGGCCCAATCGATGATTAATCACCACCGGGTGCTGCCCGGCAGGCGAGCGGTACTGATCGGCATCGACCTGCTCGCGTTGACCGTTGCCCAGCAACTGACCTCCGTGGGTGTTGAGGTCGCAGGCGTCGTGATGCCGGCTCCTGGGCCGCTTACCGGGCCGCCGGCCGATCTCGGTCGGGTTGTGGACGAGTTGTTGCGATTGGGGGCCTGGGCGCCGGCCGCCGGACTGCGGCTGGCGGGGTGTGTGCTGCAGGGTTTCGCGGCGTCGCATCTTGTCGCCCGTCTCTTTCCTCCTGACGGCGTTAGAGTTTGGGATATTGCCGTCATGCCCCGTCGGGCCGCACTGGAGATCCGCGGTAATGGATCGGTGAAGTCAGTCATTCTCGCCGACCTGACGCCGGCAGGTGAACCCGACCTGGAGACCGCCCGCGAGGTTGAGGTCGACCTCGTCTGTACCTCAGGAGGTCTCGCCCCGTTGACCGAGCTGCCGGAGATCGCCGGCTGTCGGATCTCCTACGTGGCTGAGTGGGACGCATCTGTGCCCCTGCACGGTCCCGCGCTTGAGACGACCGCCGAGGGCGTCTTCGTTGCTGGGAGCGTCACGGGGGTCGAGGGTGCGCCGATTGCAGCGCTTCAGGGCCGTCTTGCCGGCTATGCGGTCGCTAGTGCCGCGGGACGGATGCCGCGCGGCGAGTACGATGCGGAACTCCAGCGGGTACAAAAGGAGCTCAACGATATTCGCCGCCACGCGATCCCCTTGTGGCGCAACATTGCCGCCGGCCGCGCCGCGATCGCCGGCTCGTGGCAAGAGGCGCGCCGCGGCGCGCAGGCGTGAGGAAGACCGTGAAGTCGCTCGTGACCGAACGATTTACCGAGGCCGTGGCTCAGGAAGTCTTGGAGCACGTTTACCGGCCCAGGCTTCAGACGGAATTCAGCAGCACCCTCGGCTACATGTCGGTCGCCAACAAGGCGCACGTGATCATGCTGGCCGTGTCGCAGGCACGTCGAACATCATGCCGCAGAAGAAACACCCGGTGGTGCTGGAGCATCTCAGGGGCAAGCCGCCGCATCTCATCGCCGGGTTCGTTTCGGCCGGGTCGGCCGTCAAGAACACCAACTTCACCAACACGATTGATGGGAACCGCGAAGCGGTCGGCGCCCTGTACCCATTCTTCCATGTGCGGCTGAGCGAAGCGGGATGACACAATACCTCGTCCAGTTGGGGCGCTGATCCCTTGCTCTTGCCATGGGCAGCGCCTGCGTCCCTTCGATTTCCAGGTCCCTGGTGCGCCCTTAGCTCCACCTCCCTTCTTGGGTGCCTCGTTATCTGGGCACGCCGCAACCGGGGCAACTTCACTGTGGAGTTTTTGGATCAGCCGCCAATCCGCAGAAAAGTCGCGTATAGACTTGGCCGACCGCCGTCATCGAGAAGCCAGAGCATATAATTGCCTGGAGCAGCAATGTTCCCATTTGGCGGGGATTGCACCCGAAGATAGCCAACGGGTGAGCCAAGTGTAGCAGCCGTCGTAGTCTCGAATGCCAGCGCGACATAGCGCTGATCATAGTTAAACCCGTGAGTTACTGATCCGACTCTGATGACAGCCACTCTAGAAATGGAATGAAACCTCGACTCCACTTGACCTGCTGACCCTAACGACAATTGGAATGAAACGGTGAAAGTTTCACCATAGCCGATTTTGGACGGAGCTAAGCTAATCACAAGCCGGTCGCATTCGGCAATATAGTCCGGATTGAACACTTCAATCCTGAACTCGGAAGAAGGTGCGCCGAAGGTATTGTTTACCTCTGACCCAGCCGTCCAAACACGCCCGTCAGCCATAAGAAGCGCAACGGAATGGTAACCGCGTGGGACTCTGGCTGGCGCGTCATTAAGCGCCCGCCAAGTAGTAGTGCTCGGATCGAAGATTTCCGGAACCTGCTGGCCATTTGTTGCATCGGTGCCTGGACCGCTCAGGGCCGGATCCTTCATCCCCCCGTTGACAAACACTTCACCGGTTGGAAGCAATGTTGCGTTGCAATGGTTTCTTTTCCCCTTCACCTGACGCGGATTCGTCACTTGCCAGGATGCAGAGGACTCGGCACCCGCCTGCAACGTGGTAATCAGCGCCTGCTCCCCGCCACATAGCAGGATCCTAACACGATATTTGTCATCGGGAAGCAACGGTAGCAGGACGGAACTCGTATATTGAGCCAGTGTATTGCTATTGAGGTAGTCCTCTTCGCTATTCTGGGGCCCCGGGAAGCTGGCGGTAACGGCTTGCGACGACGCATCATAAATCAAGCTCCGCATCGCAAAGGCAAGCGTGTTTTCCTGTGACGCAACGTCCGAATAGAGAGGTTGAACAATGAGAATTTTCCCAGACGGCAAGACGTGCAGCCTTGGATAGAATACAGCCATGTTTGGATTAAGACCCTCGCCTAGCGCGTCCAACAACGTCCAGGCTCCGGTCACGAGAGAGAACACCTCGGGGGTATTGTTGTTGTGCCGCTCATCATCCCAAGGAAGGACCGAGAATGGTGGAGGAAAGGAAGACCCGGGCGGGGCACTGTATTGATCAATTGGAACGCCTTTGAATTTTGCGGTTGCCGAGTAGATTCTCGGATGTCCGCACATCGCGATTACGGAGCCATCACCGAGCGTCAGGAGGCTCGGATACCATCGTCCACCACCCTGTTTGGTTTTGCCGGGAGTGTAGGATTGTGGAGCGTAATTCATCGGCGCGATGGAGACCCAACTCGGCGTAGCGGCCGGGTCAAAGATCCAGGCTTCCCGCAACCCGCCCCAATGCCCCGCATGTGGATTGCTGGACGTTGGAATGGACATCATACTCGTGCCGCCAGCTACCAAAAGGCGACCATCCGCGAGCAGAGAATGACCGCTGCAAAAGAGGTCAAAGAATTCATTCTGAGCCAAACCTCCTGGGCCTCTTGGCGTGCCAGGCCTGGTTACTGCTTGTGACTGATAATTAACTAACACGGTGTGATTGACCATGCCCGCATCGTGGTTATTGGCGTCCCATCGGTTGCCCGAGAAATATAGTATCGAGCCCAGTATTCCTTCTCCGACGGGTAGCAGAGCAGCGTGAACTGCAAGGGTCCACTTGCTTTTATCCGGTTCGCCGAAACTGGCTTCGGGCTCGAAAGGTGAGGACCAATAAGCCATTCTTGCCGGGTCAATCGTGATGCTCGGCTCGTTCTCGATCGGGTTGTTTTGCAGCGAGCCGCCGAACGCGGTTCGCATGATCCACAACGTCTGGTTGCTGACCACTGGAGCGTTGGCCGTGACGGTGAAGTGCAGGCTTGCATTGACGCTGGCTCCGCGTGGAACGTGAACGGTCGTCGGCTGCAGCGACACCCCTTGCGGGCCGGGCCCGGTGTCCAGGGTGTAGGTGACGTCGGTGTCTGGTCCGGCCAGCGACTGCACGACGATCGGTAGATCGCCCGAGCCGCCTTGCGGGATCGTCAACAAAGTCGCTCCCAGATGTGTCGCGATCTCACCGAGCGAGAGGGAGAGCGGAATCTGCACTGGGTTCGGAGACCAGGCATCGCCTGCAATCAAGAGCGTTGCGCCGAAGGCGTCGCCCTTTTTAGGAGCCGTGTACCGAATGCTGACGAGCACGAACTGGCCTTGCCTGACGGGGAGCGAACTCGTGCCATCCGACTGCGCGACCAGCTCGAGGACGCGCTCTCCCCGTACTGGAAAACGGGGAGAGATTGGCGCCTGAGGTGGGCCGGGAGGGAGTGGTATCACGACCCAATGATATACGGCGACGCTCGCGATCTTGAAAACTCCGGCAGTGTTGTCGGAGAGCTTGGCCGTCACGTTCGCGGGGGGCGCATTATCAAGAAACACGCCACCTGACAAGTCGACATTCTCGCCGGGCGGCCCGGGCGGCGGGCCCGTCGACCCCGGCGAGACCGACCCAAAGTTCACCGCTTGCGGAGTGAACTTGACGGGAGCGCCCACGCGTCCTCCTTTGTAGCGACTGCTAGCATAGCGCCTGAGTTGCGACTCTCCACGTAAAGCTTCGCTATGACAGTGAGGCTTCGCTAACGCATCAGGATGCGCTCCATATGGGAGCGCACGTCGGCTGGAAGCTCCTCCAGCCTGATGCCAGACAGCCGTCCGATCTCGATCGCCTTGACCCCAGCCTGCGTATGAAGGGGCTCCGGCGTCAGGGGTCGGTCCGGGGCTTCTCCCACTTGATGGAGCACGATCGTCAGACGCGGGAGCGTGGCCGCCTGCAGTTCCCGCTTAGGAACGCGAACGAAGAAGTCGAAGCTGGGCTCGGCGATGAACCGATGTTTGCCCTCGGGGCCCGGCACGTCGCGATTGGCGAAGGCGCGACGCACGCCGAGATCCGGAATAGAGCCGAGGCCGATTCGTCGAGTGTCGATGGAGGCTTCATACACGTAGCCGCGGGCTACGGCGCTTGGGAGGTCGATGGGCCCTGCCACTTCGTGCACGCCAACCACGGAGAGCCTGCCGTTTTCGACGTGCACCTCAAGTCGAACATACGCTTCTGGAGGCGCGGTCTCAACCGGCGTACTTCGCCGCTCTTGCGGTTTCCCCGGTAACGGCTGTGGGACTGATGGCTGCTGCGGAACGGCCGCCATGCGGGGTTGACCAACGATGGGTGCCGTGGTGTCCTTCCCCATTACGGGGCCGTCAGTGATTCTCGGGACAGGTTCGACATCACCGATCCGGGCCATCGAGGGCAGACCGCGGACGGCCACGACCGGGTCAGCGCCCGCGCGCTGTTCACGCGGCAGATCGGGACGGACATCGACCAGCCTCTTACTTTCTTGGTTTGCCATGGCGCGCTCCCGACTTCAAAAATTATGTCCGTACTTGTAGTTGTGGATCCACCTGTAGTATATCCTGTCGAGCGCGTACGGTGCTGCACTTCTGAGCATCCCGAACCAATCTTGATTGTGAACGAAGAGGTCCGACCGCCGCCCACTGCCCTGATAGTCGCACGGCTCGAAATGGTCGACCGTGCCGAGATGCCAGCCGCCGATCCAATCGGCCGCCCAGTCGCAGTTCAACCCGACGCCTGTCGAGAGCATACGGCCCAGGTAGACGGGCCCCCAGTCGTTTGCGTTGAACACGGCCAAGTCTGCCCTGCCGTCCGCATTCAGATCCGCGACGTAGTGGCGGTCGTGGGTGCGCATCTGCCAGCCCGGCGCGTTGCCGTCGTACCGCTGCACCATGGTCAGCGCGGAGCCCGTAGATTCGAGCATCCCGAGGTAGGCGATCGCCCACGCGTCCCCATTGAAGACGAAGAGATCCGTCTTCCCATCACCGTTGAAGTCGCCGATGAAGTGCTGATCCGACGGGCGCATCTGCCAGCCGGGCATGGTGCCGTCATAGCGCGTCGCCATGGATAGGCTTGCCCCGTTGGAACTGAGCATCCCAAGATAGGGGAAAGCCCACGCATTCCCGTTGAAGACGAAGAGATCCGCCATCCCATCACCGTTGAAGTCGCCGATGAAGTGCTGATCCGACGGGCGCATCTGCCAGTCGGGCAAGTTGGCGTCGTAGCGCTGGACCAACGATAGCCCCGTACCGTTCGACCGCAGGAGCCCCAGATAGGGGATCGCCCAGTTGCTGCCGTTGAAGACGAAGACATCGGCCCTCCGGTCGCCGTCGAAATCGCCGACGAAGAACTGATCGCCGCTCGTAAACTGCCATCCCGGCATTGCCCCGTCGTAGCGGGCGATCAATCGGAGGCCACCGCTTCCGTCATCCGCGAGGAGCCCGAGGTACGGCATGATCCAATCCGTGCCGTTGAACACCAGGACCTCGTCCTTCCCGTCTGCGTTGAAGTCGGCTACCCAGTACCGGTCGCCGGGCTGGAATTGCCAGGAGCCGGGTACGAGATTCACCACGCTGAACTGAACATCCAGTTGGCTGCTATTGGACCGGTACAGCATGATGCCGTTGCCGTTGTGCACAAGGAGGCCCGACCTGCGATCGCCGTCAAAATCCCCCGGATAGCAGTCCCAGAACGTGCGCCCCGTTTTCGAGTCGTTGAGTTGTTTCATGGACGTGTAGCACACGGGGCAGTACGGCGGCAAATTGGAGTTCATGCGACAGTTGATGACGGGCCGGTACACGCCCCGGGTGACGGTCCCGCCGCCTTCGAACAGGCCGACGCTCTGGTTGTCGTCCCAATCAGCAGGGCGGGCACCCTGCGTGTAGCCGGCGCACTTGCCGACCCCGGTCGGAATGGGTGTCGCCGGATTAACGAATCTGCCCCATTTCAGCGTGGCCCGGTTGGTGTTGATCGTAAGGTCGACGCATCCGGGCTCGCCGCCAGTGTACGTCGTGTCCGTTTCGCAATACTCGTCGCAAAAACCGCCCAGCCCGTGGCCGAATTCGTGGGCGATGGTGTCCCACGTGATCCCGAGCGGCAAGACGGCGAACCCGCCACCCCCACAGCCGCCGAACCCGGGGTTGTTCAGCAGGATCAGGACCAGGTTGTGGTCGGGGACCCAGGTGTTGAGCGCGTTTTGCACGAGCGTTCCAGTGTTCGGGCCGCCCTCGAGCCAGCAGTGTGACCAGGAACCGCTATAGTAGTACCCGAGCGCCGTGTTCCGTGTCGTCGTGCTCAACAAGGTCCCGTTGTTGTACGTTTTGGTGCCGACGCCAGAATCGACGGAGATGAGGTTGACGCGGTAGATATTGAAAGCTTGAATGTCCTCAAAGTAGTAGTCGTGCTTGAACAGGCCATTGATCAGCAACTCATTGACTTTCGCGTTGTAGACATCTTGATCCGCGCCGGCCGCGAAGCCATCCCCCAGGACGGCGATATTGACTTTAGTGCCGGGCGCCCCCGAGGAGAGGATTTGCGTCATGCTATCGGGCATGGCGATCCTCCCAAGTGAATTCCGCTCGTGAGATTCCGCGATCGGTGTCAGTATCCACGAAACCACCTCCCCTCCGGCACAGCATCAGCGCCTTCATGCCGGTTCGAGGCACGCGGCGAAATACGTGCCGGGACGTTGCCGAGACGTTCAACTGACCCAGGGACCGGGCGCTACGGCGTTTTTCTGGTGGGTCCTCAAACTGGCGCAGCGTTCGCTGTGAGTGCAAGCGCAAACGCGAGTGTTGAGAGGGTCAATGGACGAGGGATCAAAACGAAACGCGGCGTCCCGCAAGGGACCCCGCGTCAGATCACGCCAATCATCCATCACCTCCGGCAGCCCGGCCGACCTCTGATCGAGGTCCCGTGGCTTTGCGTCCCCGAATTGCTTCGAGTTTGCCCGTGCGGAGGAACGTGCTCTCTCCGATGCTAGTATCGCGGTCGGGGCGCACGAACGTCAAGGCGAAATCTCCTTCATCTGGGCATTCGAATCGCACCCTGGAGCGGCTGTGGCGATGACGCTACCGCTCTCGCCGTCTTGCTCCTCAGTGGGACCGCAGCAAAGTCACGCTTCGGTTAGCGGGGTCGTTTGTGCGCAACCCTCGCGAGGAGATGACATTTCCAGAAGTTCGTGGGAGACGTGATGGCGGTTCGCGAACGCAATGCAGCGCGGACAGCCGGGAAGCAGGGCAAATGACCGTCAGGGGAGCTGGGCGACGATCGTGGCAATTGGGGGGCGATTCCGCCGGTCGGGAACGGAGGGTTGGCCTCGCCGCTCCGGGAAATGTGTGACCACACGTTCGTGTGCTTCAGCACAGGAACTCCCTTGCCAGGCCAAAGGCGCCTTTACCGGGATCGTCGGCGCCGAGGACATTCGGACTAGGCACCGAGGAGCGCTTTGACTGCTTCATCAAGCCCGCGCCTCGCGCGTGCGAGTTTGGCCTTCCGGGCGGCATGCGCCCTCTCCTCGGAGGCGAGCCGTCGTTCGCCCTCGCGGGCCATTCGACGGACCTGCCGCGGCCCGGGTCCCCCGATGGTATTCCGCGCGCGAACCGAGCGCACAGGATCTAGGGCCTGCTTCACCACGGACTCCGCAAGCCCCGCGGGGCGGCCGAGCACCTTCCGGGCAACCTCGTCGACGAGTCTGGAGCCGATACGGTCGGAACTGAGGCCGCGCCTGATCGCTTCCCGAACGACCGCCCCCACCACATGATGGGCCTGCCTGAACGGCATGCCGCCGTGACGCACGCAGGCATCCGCGAGGTCCGTGGCGGTGCAGAAGTTCTGCCGGGCTCGTTCAAGCATCAGCGATGCGCGTGGGAGTACTGTGGAAAGGCTGAGGCGCAGCAGGACCGTACAGGTCTCGGCGACGTTGGTGGCGCGCCAGAGGGCGTCGGCGCATTCGTGGTTGGCATCGATGACGTTCGTGAAGTGCGTGTTTTTGACCGATGACGCCGCCCAGGCAAATCCGGCGACGAGGGCTGAGGCCTTGCCCTTAAGGTGCTCCAGGACGACCGGGTTCTTTTTTTGGGGCATGATGCTCGAGGTGCCCGCGACGCGGTCGGGAAAGTCAATGAGGCCGAGTTCGGGAGTGAACCACACATGGAAATCCTGCGCGAGGCGACTGCACGTCAGGCCGAACACAGCCCAGGCCGCCAGCAGCTGGAGGGCGAAATCTCGGGAGGCCACCGCGTCTTGTGTGTGCTCCACCAACCCATCGAATCCCAAGAGGCGGCATGTATAGGCTCGATCGATCGGAAAGGTCGTCCCAGTCATGGCCGCGGCGCCCAGGGGGCACCGGTTCGTCACAGGGTAGCCGCCGGTGACGCGATCGGTGTCGCGTTCCAGTGCCGCCGCCACGCCAAGGAGGTAATGGCCGAAGGTGGTCGGCTGCGCGGGCTGGAGATGTGTGTAACCCGACATTACGACGTCCGCACATCGTTTCGCCTGCGCCAAGGCGGCGCGTCTCGCCTCGAATAACGAAGCCAGAAACTTGAGGACGAGGTCACGCGTGCGCAACCGAGCGAGCGTGGCGTTGAGATCGTTGCGGCTTCGGCCGGTGTGCATCTGTCCGCCGATCTCCGGGCCCGCGAGCGCGATGACGGCGCGCTCATAGTTGAAGTAGATATCCTCCAGTGAACGATCGAGCGCAACGGACTCGGGCCCTCGGCGCTCCAATGCGAGGATGGCGCGCAGGAGCTTGCGGGCTGCCGGCTTAGTGATGACCGCCTGTCTCGCAAGCATCAGGACGTGGGCTTTGTTGACCGCCGTCATATATGGGAACATGGGCGCGAAGTCGGCGTTGATCTCCGGGGCATAGAGGCAGTCGACGATCTCTTGGGCGGGACCTTCTGCCAGACGTTCTGTGACGCGTGACTTCACACGAACACCTCCGGTCGTTACCTCGTCCCTACCCCTGCTGTTCCTTGGCGGGGGCGGTCTGCGCGCCGAGCAACCTCGTAAGGCCATTGTGCCAATTCGTGGCCACTGCGCCGACGGCGGCGTCGATGTCGCCCTTCTGCAGCGCGCGAATGATGGCCAGGTGCTCTTCCACGGAGCGGTCGGCGAGGGCGCACCGGTCAAAGTAGGCGATCTCAATGCGCCGCAACTTGACCCTCAGCTGATCGAGGATCGCCGTGAGCTCAGGATTCCCCGCGGGACGTACGAGGGCGAAATGAAAATCGCGATCGGCTTCCGTGGCCTTGGCCGCGTTCCGAGTCTTCAGCGTCCGGGCCAACTGCTGGTTGGCGTCGGTCAGCTTCGTCAGGTCGATCTCGGATGCCCGCGGGCCGGCTGAGCGTAGCGCAAACGCCTCGAGGGTGCTCACGATCGGGTAGATACGCATTGCATCGTCGAGGTTGAGCGGGGAGACGCGGGTCCACCTATTCGGGGCCGTCTGCACGAGGCCGTCTTCCTCGAGACGTTGAAAGGCTTCCCGGACAGGCATTCGGCTCACGCCAAACCGGGCCGCGAGGTCCACGTCCCGTACTTTCTCATCCGGCTTGAGCGTGCCATCGACGATCCAGGTCCGGAGGGTTGTATAGAGCTGCTCCTTTACGAATTTCCGTTCGATACGGCCGACGGTCTTCGGTACAGGCATGCGGTCGTTTCCCCCTTGAAAAGTGCCGAGACAACTGATATGTTACATATTACTATCCCAATTATCAAGGGGACCTCGCGGAGGGATCCCATGCGCGTCGCGTCCGGGGACCAGGAATCAATCGTGTATATCGACGGGGAGTATCTCCCCGAGAACCAGGCCAAGATCTCGGTCTTCGACCATGTCGTGCTGTACGGCGACGGCGTCTACGACACGTGTTGCGCCTGGGGTGGCAAAGTCTTCAAGCTGGACGCCCACCTGGACCGGTTGTTCGAGTCGGCCCGCGCGGTGAAGTTAGACGTTCCCGTTGAGAAGTCCACACTCAGACGCGTGGTGCTGGAGACGGTCAAGAGGAATCACCTCGAGGAGGCGTACGTCAAAATCATCGTCACCCGCGGGGTGGGGAAGCTCCCGTTGCTCAGCCCGTACCATTGCGTGCCGACCGTGATCGTGTTCGCGAAACCGTACATGCGTCTCGCCGATGGTGATGACGAGAAGAGTATCCGGGTGAAAATCGCCTCGCTGAGACGCATCCCGGATGAAAGCCTCTATGCGAAGGTGAAGTCCTCGAACTATCAAAACCACGTCCTCGCCAGGATGGAAGCCAATGAGGCCGGGTATGATGACGCGATTGAGCTGACGATTGGCGGGTACGTGGCGGAAGCCCCCGGATACAACGTGTTTGTCATCAAGCACGGCGCCCTTCTTACCCCGAGGGACAACATCCTTGTGGGGATTACCCGACAGACCGTTCTTGAGTTGGCATCGCGCCACGGCATCGTCAGCCACGAATGCGCCCTCACGCCCTTTGACCTGTTCAATGCCGACGAGATTTTCTTCAGCAGCACGGCGGGGGGCATTTTCCCCGTGGGGGAGGTCGACGGGCGGCGGATCGGCGATGGTGCGCCCGGGCCTGTCACGAGGCGGGTGCGGTCGCTCTACCATGAGCTGCTTGAAAGCGGTGAGGCGAGTATACCCGTGTATTGATCCGGCAACGCGGAAGCACTGACGTCTGGCCTGGGGGCGTGCGATGGGCACAGGTTCCAACTGGTCCGGGGTTATGCGGGTGATGCTCGCGGGGTCGCTCGCGGTGATCGTGGTGGCCCTGACTCTGCCCGCGGCATGGAGCGACGACCCGCTTAGCCGACTCAAGGCGGCCGGGGTGCTCCGCGTAGCCAACACGCAGGCGTCACCTCCGTGGAGTCTCCTCGACGAGCGTAACCAGCCCGCCGGATACGACATCGACGTGGCCCTCGATCTCGCGAGGCGCCTCGGGATCCCTAAGGTGTCGTTCATCCAATCCACCTTTGCCGACTTCATTCCCGGCGTGCAATCGGATCGGTACGATATCGTCATCTCCGGCCAAACCATTACCGACGAACGGCTGAAGCAGGTCGACTTCTCGGTCCCCTACGAGGTCAACGGCGTCGCCATCTTCGTCGGGTCATCGAACCAGTCGCTCAAAACCCTGGCCGACCTCTCGGGCAGGCGGATCGGCGTCACCGCTGGCGGCACGCAGGAGACGTTTGCGCGGGAGAGCATCCCCCGAGCCGATGTGCGCACCTATTCGAACGCGATCCTGGCGCTCACCGATCTGCACGTCGGCCGGATCGACGCGGCCCTCTACTCGAAGTTCACAGGCGCCTTCCTCGCGGAGCGCCACGGCCTCAAGGTGCGGCCGCTGCCGACCCTCTTGAATTATGAAGTCAACGGCATGTCCTTCAAGAAGGGACAGGCCGATCTCAAGGCGGCGGTCGACAACGCGGTCGTGGCGATGATCGCCGACGGTACGCTGACCAAGATCTCGAAGAAGTGGCTGGGCGGACTCGACATGGCGGCAGACCTGACCGCCCGGGGCCTCGTCAAGGTGAAGTAGGCGCCGGGAGCATAGCGATGGATCTGGTCGGGCGCGCGCTCCCGCTCCTCTTACGCGGCCTCGCCGTGACCGTGGGGCTGGGCATATCGGCCTTCGTCATCGGCTGTGGTCTCGGCCTCGCCATCGCCCTGGCGCGGTTTTCCGGGGGGCGCCTGTTGCGCTTTGCGGCGGGCGCCTATGTGTCGGTCTTTCGCGGCACCCCGTTACTGGTGCAAATTCTCCTCATCTACTTTGCCCTGCCGCAGGTGGGCGTGCGCCTCGAGCCCATTCCGTCGGCGTTGCTCGCCTTGTCGCTGAACGCGTCCGCGTACCTCGGGGAGAACTTCCGCTCGGGCCTGGTCGCGGTGGACAAAGGACAGTGGGAGGCCGCGCTCTCGCTCGGTATGGCGTCCGCCCGCATCCTAAGACGGATCATCCTGCCGCAGGCGATCCGCGTGGCGCTGCCGCCGATCGGGAGCCGGTTCATCGCCCTGATGAAGGACACGTCGCTCGCGTCCGTCGTCACGGTCGTCGAGCTCACGCGGGTGGCGGAAAACGTCGGGTCGGCGACGTTCCGGTACATGGAGATGTTTGTCATCGTGGGCGTGATGTACTGGATCGTGAACACGCTGCTGCAACTCGTGCAGGAAGGCCTCGAGCGACGGATGCAACGGGCGTATTGACCATGGGGACGCTCGAGTGCCAGATCCGGACCGAGGGATTGCGCAAGCGGTTCGGGCCGCTCGAGGTGCTCAAGGGCGTCGACATCAGCGTGACCCGCGGCGATGTCGTCGTGATCATGGGGCCGTCCGGGTCGGGGAAGACCACGCTGCTTCGGTGCATGAACCTGCTCGAGGAGCCCGACGCCGGCCGCGTCACCGTCTGCGGCCTGGAGGTCCCGGGACGATCGGTGTTGCGGGGACGCGAACGCGCGCGCCGGATCCGGGAGATCCGCATCCGGGTCGGCATGGTGTTCCAGCAGTTCAACCTCTTTCCCCATATGACGGTGTTGCAAAATATTGTCGAGGCGCCGCTCTCGGTGCAGGGCGTGCCGCACCGCGAGGCCCGCGTCCTCGGGGAGGCCCTACTGGACCGTGTGGGGCTCGCGGACAAGCGGGACGAATACCCGTCGCGACTCTCCGGAGGCCAGAAGCAACGCGTTGCCATCGCGCGGGCGCTGGCGATGAAGCCGGAGGTCGTGCTGTTCGACGAGCCGACGTCCGCTCTCGATCCGGAGCTGCACGAGGAGGTCCTGCAGACTATGCGCGAGCTGGCCCGCGACGGCATGACCATGGCGGTCGTGACGCATGAGGTGGGCTTCGCGCGAGAGGCGGCCGACCGCGTCTTCTTCATGGACGATGGGGTCATTGTTGAGGAGGGGGACGCGGCGCAGTTCTTCGCCCACCCGCAGCACCCCCGCGCCCGGGCGTTCTTGCGCAGCGTCGTCCACAACGTGTAAGTTGAGGCGCTGAACTTTTTCCCGCTGCGACATCGCGGCGACCACCCTTCTCCGCTTCAAATCCTTGTTAGGTGCCGCTCAGCGGTCTTCAGCAGCACCGCGTTGGTCGCGACGATGATCGAGGAGGCCGACATCAGGAGCGCCGACCACTCCGGGCGCAGCATGATGCCGAAGCGTGGGTACAGGATCCCCGCGGCGACTGGGATGGCGAGGACGTTGTAGCACGATGCCATCCGCCCTACCCCGCCGACGCCCCAATGGTTGGGAAGCTCAAGAAGCTTGGCATTGAGCCAGACCAGGACTTCGACATCTATAAGATCGATCCGGCTGTTGCGAAGGGACTGAACCGCGTGCCGCAGAAGGTCTGGGACATTTTCCAGTCAGCCCCACAGCAGACGAACGCGCAGCAGACGAACGGGTGGCTTCTGTTTCTCAGGCTGGGGAGGTACGGTACCGACTACAATACCCGTGCCCTCATCGCCTGGCTCGGGCTCGGCGCGGCGACATTGGACGACGTGATTTATCCCACCGCGTTTGTGGATGGTGGCGGAAGGCTGCTGGATGGTGCCCCGCACCTACGTGATGCATTTTGAGAAGGGCGCGATATTCCCCTCGCACAGCGGGGTCTGGTCCATTTCGCCGTATCGAGAGAACTTTTAGGTGCGCAACTCCATCGATCGCTACGCGATCGCCCTTGGGATGCCTCTGAGGTACAATGCGGACGGCTCGCTGGAGGTGTATATTTAGGCCAAATCCCCTAGCGCGGGTAAAGAAGCAAACTGGCTGCCGTCTCCCCCGAGCGGCCCCTTCAATCTGAGCATCCGTGTCTACCAGCCGGAACAAGTGATGCTCGACGGGCGTACGAAGGACGGGCTTGTGGTTGAGTTTGGAACGTACAAGATTCCCCCGATCCGGCAAGTGCCATAAGCGGCGCGCACAGTTCGAATCGCGGTGAAACCATTGCTGGCGCTGGCCGCGGGGACTGAGGTGGTCACCGGCCTGGCCTTGATCGTCGCCCCCTCCGTCGTCGCGCGACTGCTCTTCGGCGGGGACCTTTCCGGTCCGGGCCAGGCGCTGGGGACGCTCGCAGGCTTCGGACTGCTCGCGCTGGCATTGGCCTGCTGGCCGGCGCGTGATGCTGCCGGCTCCGCGGCCCCCGCGCTTCGGGGCATGCTGCTGTTCAGCTTGCTCGCGGCGCTCTATCTCGCCTATCGGGGTGTCGTTGGCGGAGCGGTCGGGCTCCTGTTGTGGCCGGCGGCCGCGTTCCATGCGGTGCTGGCGCTGCTCCTCGCTCGCGTTTGGCTGAGAACACAAGGCGCGTTGAGGCCAGACGAGGCTTGAGAAGCCAAAATGTCATAGCTTACTCTGTAGGCGAGAGGCAGCTCAAGCCGGGCGTGGGCCAGGAGGTCAACTGCCTGCCCACACCCGCAATGGGCCGTTCAAAATGGACGATATTCGCGGCGCATCGCGATGATGAAGCGCAGCCAAAGATCGGTTCTCACCCCGTTGCGCCACTACCGGCTACCTCGATCGTCAAGGAGGAGGTGCTCCGGCTCCTCGAGGCTGGCAAGCGGCATGGTCCCCGCGCTCACGCCATGGTGCTCTTGGCGATCCGGCACGGCCTGCGGGTGTCGGAGGTCACGGGCCTGCGGGTCAAGCACGTCAACGTGAAGGAGGGCTGGATCCGCGTCGAGCGGCTGAAGGGCAGTCTCACCACGGTGCAGACGCTCGAGCGCCACCCCGGCCAGCCGCTGCTAGACGAGGTGCGCGTGCTCAGCCGGTGGCTGCGGGAACGGCGGGACGACGGCAGCGGCGTCCTGTTCGTCTCCTCGCACGGCGGCCAGATGAACCGCTCGACCTTCGCCCGACTCTGGCGGCGCCTGGCCGCGGCGGCCGGCCTGCCGCCGGTCGAGTGGCATCCGCACGTCGCCAAACACCCGACCGGAACGCTGCTCGCCCGCTCGGGCGCGAGCGCGTTCCTAATCCGGCAGTACCTCGGCCACCACAGGCTCCTTTAGGGTAATCCGTTGGGGCCTGAGACTGACCGGGGGCCGTTGCCCTGATCCAACGCCGTCCTCTGTTGCGAAACCAAATCCTTGTGAGATGGCCAAGACATCCCCGCTCCATGCCGGGACGCCCCGCACGCGCCACGACGTTGTGCGGAGACGCGCCCGGCGTCCCCAAGGGGCAATTGCCGGGGCCCCCCCTTTCTCGACGCTCTTGGTGTTGCGCCACCAGTTTCCTGATCGTCCGCTTCACGCGCCTTTCACCCCCACCGTTCCATCCGTGTTCTGCTGGCGTCCAGTTTCTCGTGGAGTGCGACCAAGTGAACCTCGCCCCCAAGCCGGCGACGGTGGAAGGGCTCATGGCGCTCCCGGTTCCGGACGAGTTCGGCCGCGACGCCGAGCGGCTCGAGCCGGAGTTCCAGGTGTACACCGTCGCGGCGACGCTCGTGGAGTTCAAGGAGGAGGCCAACAACGACATCCATCTGGTGATGCCTGTTTCCGCCGCGTCGCAGGCACAGAAAGCCGCCGACTTTATCCAAGGCAAAACCGCCGCGCTTCAGTGTTGTTTCTGGGTCAGTGGAGGCGAATCCATCGGGCTACCGACGGAACGCGGCCGCCATCGACGAGGAAGAGTAGGTACCAGCCCGGAGGGGCGTACGTGCCGTCAGGCGGGGCCTTCGCGTCGATCGACGTCGCGCTAACCGCGGAGATAGCGCAGCCGACGAAGCGCTGTGACTGGTTGAAGCCGTGAGTGACGGCGCCTGGCCGCAGCAATACAACCTCGGCGATAGACGCTGCGTTCGGAGTGTCGACATTGAACGTAGCGCCATACCCTATGGTGGCCGGGGCCCCGACGATCGATGGCCGCGGTTTGAAGAAGTAGCCGGGGAAGTAGCGCTCAAGGGGTCTCTCGACCGTCGCCCCCTCCGGTTCGCCACCCCCCATGAGCACGCTGCCGTCGGGTAGCAGGATCGCGGAGGAGTGGTAGCCGCGCGCGTACTTCATGGTGGGGCCGAGCGTCCATCCAGCGGCCAGGTTCTCCGGATCGAGAATCTCCGATGGGCCCACGGTCCCGAAGCTCGTGCCGGGGACGCCGCCCGCGACGAACACTCGCCCGTCGGGCAGGATCACCGAGTTGACCTGCTCGGGCCGCGGCACGTTGAGGTCCTTCGGCACCACCGTCCAGGCGGGCGTCGCGACCGAGAGGTCGATCACCTCGGCGGTACCTTGTGCGTCGGGTGTGTTGCCGCCCACCATCAGGACGCGCGGGGCGTACGCCGGCGGGCGCAGCGGCAGCAGCACCGACGTCCCGCTCTGGGCGAAGATACTGCGGTTGCCCTTCTGGCTGTTCCAGCGCTTGGCCGGATCGTCGATAGGCGCGGCCCAATTGTAGCGGCGCGAGACGCTCGGTCCAGCTCCGGGCGGGGTGCCCGGCACCACGTGGTCGGCATTGCCGGCGGAGAAGAGGTCGCCGCCTGGCAACAGATAGGTCCAGGGGTAGTAGAGGTAATCGAAGGACGCTGGGATGTCGATTGGCGGCTTCTGCCATTTTTGCGTCACCGGGTCGTACACCTCGATGCGGTATCCATGCCCCGGGCTGAGCGGCGTGCCAAAGAGTGTGAGGATCTTCCCGTCGCCAAGCGTGAGGCTGGTCGAGTAGAAACGGCCATCTTCCGTCGGGTCGGTGATCTTCCATTCGTTCGTCGCGCCGTGGAAGAGGAACGACTGGCGGTGCGCGACCGTGCCGCTGGGGTCGGACTCGCCACCGTGCGCGAGCAAGGTGCCTTCGTCAGTGTCGAGATAGGCGTGTCCGGCGGAGTGGAGGTTCGAGAACAGCGTGTCGCGCGGCGTTTGGGAGTCGGCGGGCTGCTTGGCCGGATCGCTGTAAACGCCGGTGGCGCTGTCCCAGAGCTGCGTCTCCTGGTACCAATAGCCCCAGAAAAGCACCTTGTCGGTCTTCGGCACCAGCGTGGAGTGCATCAGCGTGGAGTGCAGCTTGGGCGGTGTCCCATCAGGAACCTCCGTCCACTTACCGTTGTCCAGGGTGTGACAACGCTCCAGGTCGATCGGCGCACAGTCGTTGCCGCCTGGATCGACTGGAAGCCCGGTCGCGTTGCGCAGGATGTCGGCCTGGGCGTCGGTGAGCCACACCGTCTGGCGGGAGCGCACTAGGCCGGCTAGTCCTTGCATCATGTGCATCTCAACATGGCAGTGGACGAGGAAGTCGGCGCGCAGATGATAGGCCTTGGCGTGCTTCGGCCGGGACTCAGGTGGCTGCGTCTTCTCGATCTCGGGCGGCAACAGAAGAACGGGCGGCGCGGTGGTCTCTGCGACGAACGACTCGGCGGGGCTCAGGCTGCGCACGTCGATCGTCTCTCCGCCGAACTGCCAGCGCTGCGCGTGCGGATGGAAGTTGTGCCAGATGGTGCCAAGGTCGAGGTCGAACACGTACCAGCGGATCTTCTGGCCTGTCACCGCCTCGATGGTGGGTGTATTGCCGACGAAGGAACGACCATTCAGGCAGAAGCTCGGGATGCCGGCGCCATCTTCAGTGACGCTGTGGGTTTCCATGCTGGCGTGGACCCATTGGACGGTGCCGCCTGGGCGCACCGTCGCGGTGTTGGTGTTGGTGGCGGGGTTGACGAACTTCATGGGGGGTCCGACGAGGTTAAAGCTGGCCGTGTCGGCGCCGCCGACGGCGACAGTAACCGTGCCTGTCATCACTGCGTGGAAGTTGCAGTGGAAGTTAAATGTGGCGGGCGCGCCGAACGTCACAACGAAGGGCGGGTCGCCTGGGTTGAACGGGTTCTTGTTGAATGCCGGCTGCCCGCTAAGGCCGGCCATGAGGTGGAAGAACAGCGGCACATGTAGCATCGGGTGGTGCTCCATGGGGGCGTGGCGCACATGTGGGAACTCCGCCCATTCCTTGAGGTGCTCGGCGAGCGCGGTGATCTGCTGTGCAGGCGGCAGCTTCCCCCGCTTTTCGTGGAGCTCGAGGAATTCTTCGAGCTCCGGAAACAGCGCCATTTCAGGCGGCTTATGGTGCTTGCGCGGGAGAACGACGATCCCTCCGAACAGCCCGCGGTTTATGAAGTCGCCGATAGTCTTGTAGTGGTCATGGAAAGGCCATGCGCCGACCATGTCGTCGGTTATGTCATACGTGTAGGTCCAGGTCTGGCCGGGACAGATTTCGTCGGAGCGGCGCCCGTCGCTGCTTTGAACCCCGAGCGGCCACGCGCCGTCGCCATCGATTCCGTACCGGAGGCCATGGAGATGGAAGCTGTGCGGCTCGGCGGCGCCGTTTAGCACGTGAATGTGTAAGCGTTCCCCCGGGTGCGCGTAGATCACCGTTCCCGGCACGCGCGCGTAATAAACTGGTTCGTTGATGTCGGCGAGCACGAGCTTGTCGGGTTTCGGGATCGTGTAGGCTGAATCGAGATACTCGCGGTAGACGAGGGCGGTTAAGCCGCGCGCCAGTATCTCCGACGGCGGGATGTTGCCGTCCTCATGGCCCATCCCGCGCATGCAGTCGCGCCGATAGACTTGCATTGGTTTGGGCTGAGGGTTGACCGGGTTGTAATTGGCGATCGACTCGATCTTCAAATAGACGTCCATGGCGATCCCCCCCGAGCTAGGCAATGCTCGGCTCTATGGCAATGTGATAACGACAGACCGTCCAGAAGCTATGGCCCCTCCTCGCCAAACTTCTCTTCCGTTAAGCGAGAAGCTTACTAAGTACCTGCCGCTTTGAATTCCGAAGAACGCAAACCTACCAAGACTGTCTGTAATGCTGGGTCCTATCCACTGCGTTGAATCGCTATAGATGTAGACCTCGTAGCCGACTGCGGAGGAGCCATCTCTGTGATGGGCGACGCCGAAAAGATCCACTGTTGCAGCACTCGCGGAGTGCACAAGTAATATACTGAGGACTGCGCTGAAGATCACCAACCCGATGAGCCGTGTCATTGTTCCATCCCAGCTTGGATCCCAGGGGGCGTGCCCGCATTTGGAAAAAGGGGCGGGGATTGCGATCCATTCGACGATACTATTTCGGGGCTAGTGTCCGTAGGGCTCCTCCTAAGTGGGAGCGAGATAGTTGTGATCTCGGCTGAGCCATGATCAAGTGCGATTGGGCCAAGGGGAGGTCGCTTCGGTATCGTGGGAAAGGAAACTGTCACCTGGGCGGGTATGCTCACCTTATTGATCGTCACTTCAATCGTGACCGGTTCAAACATTCCTCCAGCAATATTAAATCGACTAGGGCGATTAACATAGGGTAAGGGGATACGGAAAGAACCCGTGTCTGGATCCACCCCATTCGGCAACTCAACATTCAGGTTCTGAAATGGCTTTTCCGCGTTAGCGGGCTTTTCGATGAAGCCTGCGAGCTCAACCACGGTCGTGTTCGACTCTTCGCTTATGAACCCCCAAACTAGAAGGAGTGGAATTGCCAACGCTACAATGGCCGCGGTCACGTAAAATCCTACTGCGGGCACTGTCGACGTCAACTTTATCTTGTCCAGAATCTCCAATCGGATTGCTTGAGCGTCAGCGAATTTTTCCGCTTTAAGAGCATCGCTGATTGTGTCTCCCTTTCGGGTCAGAAGCCACGTCGCAAGCACGGCGAAAACCACTCCGGTAGCGAGGCATGGAATGAGAAACTGTGTGAGCAGGGACGCCATAGACTGCCTCCCATTGAATCTTTGGCACGCGCACCGAACCCGCTGCAATGCTTGCCTGCCAAGATTCTATTCAGCGATTCCCAGTTGAGGGAACACTGAACCTACTACAGCATAATCGCCAGAGCGGTCCAGAGCAGTGAACTGCTTCACATCTGTCAGCCATTCACCCACAACTCAACTGGGAGCGGCCCGTCACCCAGTAGCACGCCGCGCCGTGCCACGTGGGTGGGACTTGGAGCCAGTGACAGAAATGCAACCCACAACTCTGGAACAGCGGAGACGATGTTGACCCGGATTTCCGATTTGACCGCGCACTGAGAATCCCGGGGCTGCGTCGAATGTCTTTGTTGAAGCGGGTTTGCGCACGACGATGACGGGGCGGAGGCCGACACCCAATGGGTGAACCAGCAAACCAGCCTTTTCAGCTCTCTTTCAACGCTGCATTGAAGGTCGAGTTCCAGGGATCACGGGTCACTTCCGATGGCGGCCTGATCCTCGTACGCGAGCTGGACGAGCGGTTGGGTTTCAGCGACCTGATCGCGCAGCACATCACCGATCCGCGGGGCAAGAACACGCAATTCCCACTTACCGACCTGGTCCGGCAATCAGTCTACCGGCGGCTGGCGGGCTATGAAGACGTGAACGACGCGGAGCGACTTTCCCACGATCCCACGTTCCACCTGATCGGGTCGGAGCAGATCTGGGAGCGCGGAGCTGCTTTGACGTCTCGAGTGCACTCGTTCGAGACGGAGCTGTTGACCCAAGGCGACAACCTCACAGGATTGGCGGCGATCAACCGGGAGCTGATCGCAAGAGTGGAGGCCCTAGCCTCCCCGCAGCGCGTGGTGCTCGATCTGGACAGCACCGAGATCCCGTCTACGGCGAGCAGGAGCAGAGCGCCTATAACGGCCACTTCGAGTCGACCTGCTATCATCCGCTGCTGCTGTTCAATCGGGAGGGCGACTGCCTGGCGGCCAAGCTGCGACCAGGCAACGTCCACAGCGCCGCGGATTGGGATCAGGTGCTTCTGCCGGAGATCGAGCGGCAGCAGAAGCAGGGCAAGGACGTGGTCGTTCGCCCCGATGCCGCCTTCGCCAAACCGGAGATCTATGAGGCCCTGGAGGGACGGGATGTGAAGTACGCTATCCGCATCGCATCCAACGACATTCTGGAGCGGGAGGTCGCGGAGTTGCTGACGCGGCCTGTGGGCAGACCCAGTCACACCCCGGTGGTCCGCTACAAGAGCTTCCGCTACCAAGCCGCCAGTTGGGAGACGGCACGGCGGGTGATCGCGAAAATCGAGTTTCACTGCGGGGAGCTGTTTCCCCGGGTGGGTTTCATCGTGACGACTCTGGAGATGGACAGTCGGGCAGTCGTGCGGTTCTACAATAAGGCGGGGGACGGCGGAGCAATGGATCAGGGAAGGTAAGCAGGCGGTGAGGATGACGCGGCTGAGCTGCCACAGGTTCCGGGCGAACGAGGTGCGGCTCGCCCTGAGCGTCATCGCCTACAATCTCGGGAACCTGTGGCGGCGACTCGCCGTGCCGAAGCGGGTTGACACCTGGTCGCTGACGAGTCTACAGCAACGGTTGATGAAAACGGGTGGCCGTCTCGTGAAACACGCGCGATACTATTGGCTGTTGCTTGCGGAAGGGCACCTGACACGGCGGCTGTTCGGAGCGGTCGTGCAGCGGCTGGCGATGCTGCCGGGGCCCGCCGGGTAGCGGACGGTATCGTTGCAGCCAAAGCGAGCGGCAAGGAGGCCGACAGGAGCGGTGTCTGAGAAATCGGTTGCCAGCGCGACCATGCCAAGGGTTGGGCTCCTCGGAAAGGCCAGATCGAGCGTTTGGGGTCGCAGAGCATACTCTCCACCCGAAGCGGCAGTCAAATTTCTTCCACGGGAGGTGTTCAGGAACCCATAGCGGAAATTCCGATTCAAGTACGAAAATCGAGAGTTCGACCAAACCGGGCAGATCGGTGCTAGCTCGGTGAAACCGTCTGCCGGAAGGGTGGACCCAGAATGTTTCTCCCCCAGATTAAAGGATTGGTCCGCGCCATGTCGGCTCGAGCCCGAGCCAGCGATGTACCCACGTTTGCTATTCCTACCTATGTTGAGATGGTAGAGATGGGGACGGCGCTCAGTCGTTACTGGAGCGATGCATCCAAAGGTTCGCTGAATCTTGTTTTTCACGCGTATGCGCGCGAGGTGGCTCTTCCCCAAACGGCGAGCGTGCTGGCCGGCATGAGCCGCTACGCCATCGCCGACGCGATTATTGCCGCCGCATCTCCAGATATCAGCGCGGGAGATTTCGACATTTTTGTCGGATTCGTGAATACGCCCTGTGGGGGTGGCGCGCAAGGCAACCGGGTCATCGCCGGGATCTACCAAGAGCTCGGACAGCGGGGGTGGGCTTGGTGCAACAAGTGCCAATCCCTGGCGTTCTGGGATCAGAGTAGGCCTCCAGGCTGGTGTGCTGGAGGTAACCGCCATGACCACTCGCAGAGTGGTTCATATGTCGCGCGCTTCGAGCAGCAAGCGCCGGGAGAGACAGGATGGAGATGGTGCTCGAAGTGTGAATGCCTGGCACGTCTCGATGGTCAAACACCAGGCCCCTGCGCCGCAGGGGGCCAACATAATCACGGGGCAAGTGGGGCTTATGTTGTTGCAACAGCAGCGACGCCCGCAACGCAAGACAAGTGGCGGCATTGCACCCGGTGCCATGTCCTTGTCTACGGTGGTGGGCCGACTACTGCACCTTGCCCTGCAGTTGGTCAGCACCAGCTGGTTGGCGACTACTATGTCGGAGTCGATCAACGGCCCTCGCTGGGATTCTTCTCGCATGAGACGGGCCATACTCTCGGTCTCGATCACTCTTTTAACGATAGTCCCCAGCCGCTCGACCCGGGGGACGATAGTCGGCCGGGAGCTTATGGTGATCGGTGGGACATCATGTCTTTTTCGAACACGAACAGCTACCGGTCAGTTCAGTTCGGAAGCTCTGGCCCCATGTTGGCCGCCCCGACCCTATACAAGAACGGATGGATTGACTCCGATCGAGTATGGACGAACAGCCAGGGGCCTGGTGTCACGCAGGTCGAACTCGTGTCGACCTCCGAGGCGATTGCCACTGGCTACCTAACGGCCATCGCTCCGATTCGGAGCCGTGGAACCCTTTACAGCATAGAATATCGAACACCTCAGAACTGGGATCAAGCTATCCCCGGCAACGGTGTCTTGATTCGGGAGCACCGGGCATTACTGGACACGCCGGTCCTCGGACTAGTAGCCCAAAACGCGTGGCGATGGTGCATCCGCTGTAGCAGTCTTGTCTTCCGTGGCAACCGCGCTTGTGGGGCGGGCAACGAACATGTCACCGATGGTTCGCAACTCTCAATCGCGCTCGGGGCGGCGCCGAGCGCACCCAGCCAGTCCGGTTGGCGTTGGTGTTGGCGTTGCCAATCGCTCGTCCAGGAGGAATCGGGCTCGGGGATCTGCGCCGCTGGTGGTAATCACGATACCAGTCTGAGCGGTTCGTACTGGGTTCAATGGTCGGGCGCGAATGATCCCCCCGGGTCGTTGTGGCTTTGGTGTGAGAACTGCAAAGCGCTCTACCACTACGACCCAGTGGGTGGCAAATGCCCGACCGGAAACCAGCATGCCGGCGCACAAAGCGGACACTACCGAGTTTTTTCCGGTGGCGCCGGCACGCAGGGTCAGTGGACAAACTGTCAGCGCTGCCTCGCTGTGTTCTTCGATGGAATCGGCGCCTGTCCCGCTGGAGGAGTACACGATTCCACACAAAGCTCCGATTATTTCCTGGTTCATGACGTTGACTGGGCTCCAGGCCAAACTGGATGGCGGTGGTGCTCCAAGTGTTATGGTGTTGCCTATCTCGATCAAGCGCGGGGCCCTGGTCGGTGCGCGGCGGGTGGCCAGCACGATCACAGCATGAGTGGCGCATACGCCGTTGAGTTTGTGGCCCCACATGCACCCATGATTCCTCAGAACATGATTGATCAAGTCGAGCAAACGGGCTGGTCGTGGTGCTCCAAATGCGAGATGCTCGGTTACCAACCACAGCCGTCGCGCTGCCCCGCCGGTGGGCAGCACGATTTTTCATCTAGTGGTAAGTACCGGATGAGGTATTCTGTTGCTGCCTCCGGCGACCATGGCCTACTCCAACAGACGCGGAGTTGGCAACAAGGCCAGAGCTATACCAGTCCTGACGGAGTGCTCACAGTTGACGTCGTCTCCGTCCTCACCCAGCCATCACGCGCACAAGTGAGACTGACGGTCAAATCCTAGTCTTAGTCTTTCAAAGCCTTCCGTGGTCTATGGTCCGCCGCCGCGCCTCTCTTGGCTGCTGCTGCAGGCTTCGTAGCGAAATGGCTGTTCGATCAAATCAGCGGGCATCTGACCTTATACCAACCCCGCACGAAGGTTCCTGTGCTAGACCGAGCGAGTTGGTATTCTGGAGGTATTCATTTACTCTCGACGGTAAACAAAGTCCTTAGGGACTACACGTAGCCATTGATTGATCCGCGGTGCACCCGCAGTTCCCAGGGATCGCTTGTCCCTTTGCCTTCCGGCAAGGATCGTGGGTATATTGAGTTGAGAGGGTTAGTTGCGGAACGTGAATAAATCCGTCGCTGACTAACGATGCGGCGTGGCCCGAAAAAGATCTCTTGCCAGGCCACCCGGGCGGAGACTGAATCGCCTTTACAAGCGGGTTTGCGCGGTGCCGTTTCCACCACCATTCCGGGCCACGACGAGCTTTTCACCCCACCGTTCCATCCGCGCTCTGCTGGCGTCCAGTTTCTCGTGGAGTGCGCTGCAAGCTGCCTGATCGGCCCGCTCGCTTCGAGCACGCAGGCGCTCGTAGGTGCGCTCTGACATGTCAGGCGGCTTCCCGGGAAACTCCTCCAGCAGACTGCCCGTGCCACCGAGACGCACGCGCAGGCGCTTCGCCTTGAGAATCTTCCGGCCTGTCCGAGTCTCGTTCTCCATCTGGTAGGCGAGATTGCCGCACTGCCGACAGAAGAACCCGTCCCCGGCGTCATAGAGAACGCCCACCCTCCGACCGCAACCTGGGCATAGAAACCACGGACGTTCCCCGCCGAAGTGGGATGGTGTCCACTCGAGTTCCACCGTCTGCATCCCGCCCCTGCCGCGCCGGGTCGACAGGGTCGCCGTCGTGCGGCCGGCTTCGGCCCACGCCCGCGCCTCCACCCGGTCACACTGCTCCACTGTGTGACGTTTGAGCGCGAGCCGCGGTGTTGTCGCCCAAATCATCTACAATCCGCGTCGCTCGCGACTACCTGCGGGAGGGGCGCCGGTGGTTGGAGCAGGCCTCGCGCTGAGCCCGGATGGCCCGCCGCGGCCCTGCGCCAAGGCGCTGGTGGGCGCCGGCACCCTTGCCGGGACGCTGGGCGACTACCCGGCAGCCCGGGGGTTCTTGCAAAACGCGTTGAAGCTCGCCGTCGGGGACCCGGTCACGACGACTCGTGCCCTCACCCGGCTTGGCATGGTCGCCATGTTCGCGGATGACATTTCGGGGGCAAGGGCGCTGCAGGAGCGGAGCCTCGCCCTTTGCCGAGAAATCCAGGATCTCCGGTGGCAGGCTCTAACGCTGTTCCTGTTGGGGTTGGCGCGCATGCTTCTTGGAGATCTCGACCGGGCCGAGGCCACCCTCACAGAAAGCCTGGACCTCTGCCGCACCGTGGGAAACGGCGCCTGACGGTGGTCGCCATGAGTTATCTCGTCCGAGTCAAGCTGAAGCGGCGGGATAATGCAGGGGCCGCCGTGCTGGCGGCCGCGGCGCTGACGTCCGCACGAGAAACAGGCCAGTCGCGCCCCTTATGGGGGGCGGTGGCGACCGCCGCGTTATTCAGCCCGCACCGAGGTGACCTCGACCGCGCCGTCCGCCTGTTGGCCGCGGTGGACGCGGGAGCGAGTGGACGGGTGACGCCTTTGTCTTTGGGCCCGCGGTTCAAGAGGCCCGAGAGGAGATCACCGCCCGCGCACGTCAGCAGATGGGGGACTCGGCGTACCGCACGGCCGTCGCGGAGGGGCGGGCGCTGTCGGCGGACGAGGCGGTCGACCTCGCGCAAGCTGCGCTCGAGCCGCTCACGCGCACCGGGCCGGATCGGGCCGCCGCGACCGGCGAGGCGCGGTCGCCCGCGTTCCTCAGCGACCGCGAGCAAACCGTCCTGCGACTCATCGAGGGGCTGCCCAACAAGCAGATCGCCACCGCGCTGAGCATCGGCGAACGCACGGTGAAATCGCACGTCGCCTCGGCGATGAACAAACTGGGCGTCGACAACCGCGCGCACGCTGCGGTCGTGGCGATCCAGCGCGGGCTGCTCTAAGATCCCGCCCCCAACGATACCGCAGGCTGCTCCGGCGCTCCAATCGTGATGGCTAAGCCATAGGCACGGTTTTTCAGGCGCGGGTTCGATTCCCGCCGCCTCCACCACCCTCACCTGGCGAGTAATCCGCAAGATCATGGCCGAATCCGTGTGGTTGCCGTCGGTGCTCTGTAGCGTATCGTGGACGGCACCGGATCCTGTGTATTCGCGCACCCGCCTTGCCGTTCAAGGTGAGGTGGGCGAACTCACGCTCACTATCGATGACGCGGGCCGTCTCAAAATGATCAACCAGCCGCGCTGGGGCAACCCCAAAGGTGCAGCGTTCCACTGCGTGGACTTCGGTTGGTGTTATGGAGGAGGAGCGTACGTTTGGAGGTTATACTGTTCCGAGCCGCCTGCGAATCGGTTACTATGTCGGCACAGACAGGTTTGTGCTGGACGGCGAGTTCTTCCGTGCCGCAATTGACGAGGCGGCGTATCGGTAACGCTCTGTGGCGGCGCGGTGGAGGATTGGATTCCGCCGGTGGTCATGGAGGCTCTCCGGTAGTGGTGGTGGCGTATCTCGTAGATCTCTTTTGAATCAGGTCTCGAACCGATAGCCTGTGTCTAGGCAGCTGTGTATCCTTGTCCCAAGGCTGTGTGCCTTTGCGGTGTGATTCGACCGCTACAGCAAGAGAGAAACGCGGCAGTTAGGTGGAGGAACGGCGATGGCAGCGCAGCGCCGGCGTTTGGCCGTTGGAGACCCAAGAGCGGTGGAGGTTCTCGACAGGAAGATCCAACACGAAGGCCCGGGACGAGATCGCGTGGCGGCGGCTCCTGCATGGAGCGGCCGCAGCCCGGCAGAGGCACCGGCAGGTTCGGAGCCGCGCCGACCTGGGGTTCTACCATGGGCTCCTGACGGGATACGCCGTAGCGCTCAAGACGCTCGAGGGCAAAGTCGGACAGAGCCGCCGCTAACGACCTCGATTGGGTGGCTGCAGGAACGACGAAAGGGAGGGGCGAGTATGAAGAACGGAGAACAAAGCCCCACGCTGGGAGAGCCGGTGCCGCCACGCAGCCCCATGCCCGTGTGACACGTTGGAGGTGACTGATGGACAAGGATGAGTTCGCACGGCAGTGGCCCGTCATTCGCGCTCGCGCGAAAGCCCGCTGGAGCAAGCTGACCGATCGCGATCTCGAGGCCGTGCGGGGAAACCCCGAGTTGCTGATTGGGATTATCCAGGAGAAATACGACGAAGCTCGCCAGGCCATCGAAATCGAGGTCAAATCGCTCCTCCAGCCCAAGGCGCCCACCCAGTAAAGCATGCGCGTGAGGTCCAACTTCCGCGGACACCGCTCTCGACAATCGAGCCCGAAGGAGGGCGAAAATGGCGACGACCAAGCAGCTGGAGAAATATCGTCGCATGGTCGAGGAGGCCGTGGCAGCCATCGGCCGTGACGATATTGGAGTGAACGTGGGGGACGAGGGTGGAGGCATGCTTGCAGTCACCTTCTCTCGAGGATCGCGCGAACACATCGCGCACGTCCCCGCTGCAGAACTCGAGGACCGTGAGCGCGGTCATATCGCCGTAAACACGGCCCTTTTGGCTTTCAGCAAGCGGATCGCTCAGGATGCGTTGACCAAAGGCTCGCCCTGAGCACGCGCGGCCGCGCGCTCCCACGCGGAGATGTTTCACGATCCGTAGACGGTGATGTTCGAGCCCGAGTGGCCTGGGTTTCGCCCTGGACCTCGGGTCTATCTTGATCGGGGTAGGGGACGCCGGAAGATGGAGCGGCCGTTACGACTCGGTCAAACCTTTCTGAATCGCGTACCTGACGAGCATGGTGCGGTCGTGAAGTTTGAGCTTCTCCATGATGTGCGGCCGGTGCGTCTGGAGGATTTTCACGCTGATGTATAGCTTTTGGGCGATGTCCTGGTTTGTCGCGCCCTCGGCCACCAGAGTGAGGATCTCATTCTCCCGCTCAGTGAGGCCGTCGTAGGTCTCGCGCCCCTCGCCGGTCTCCAAGCGCCTCAGGTAGTCGCCACGACGGCCGCAGGCATGGCCAAGTCCTGGGCCAAGGTTGCTGACGGGGTATGCCGTGGTGTTGATCTCGCAGCTCAGGCCGAGGGTGAATCGAGGCTGGCGCGGTTCTTACGATACCGCTCCTGGAACGCCTGCTCCCAGAGGTTGCCCGTCCACATCACGATCGCGTCCTGGCGGTTGTCACTGTAGTACCCTTTCCGGATGGCGATGTCCTTGAACCCGTACTTCCTGTAGAGGCTGTGGGCCCCCAGATTCGACTTGCGGACCTCCAGCGCGACCCGCCGCGCCTGCCGCCGCATCGCTTCATCGATGAGCGCGGCGAGAAGGCGCTCGCCGATCCGCCGCCGGCGGTGCAGAGGGTCGACGGCGATCGTGGTGACGTGCGCCTCATCGAGGAACACCCTCATCCCGGCGTATCCGACGATCCGGTGGAACTCCCGCGCCACCAAGTAGCAGGCCTGGCGGTTGTTTTTGAGTTCGTGCATGTAGGCGGCCCGGGCCCAGGGCGTTGGGAAGGACATCTGCTCGATCTCGAGCACGCTGCTGACGTCCTCGAGCCGCATGATCTTGATGGTGATGTGATCGGTGATGACCATCTTACCTCTGGTTTCCGCCTGGATTATGGACTCCTGCGCTGGGCCAAGCGACCGGGCGCCGAACACAGACCCGGAGCAGCGCGGCGAGGTCTGTTCGCTTGCTGTGCATGAGACGCATGGGCGCCACAGAACCGATTGGGGCTGCGCGCCGATGGAGATGCATCCCGCCGACGAAGCGCTGCGTTAGGCCTCGTCGGGTGCTTCTGCCGAACCCCACCGTACTCATGCAGCCGCCGCGGGCGTCTGCGAGGCGAATGATCGGGTGGAAATCAGGGCGTCGAGATCGTCGCCCGTGAGCGATTCGCGCTCCAGGAGCGCTTTGGCGATGCGGTCGAGGACCTCTTGGTGGTCGGTCAGCACTTGCCGCGCGCGGCTGTAGCACTCATCGATGATCCGGCGGACTTCCTTGTCGATCTCGTAGGCGATCTCATCCGAGTAGTTCCGGCTTTCCACGAGATCCCGTCCCAGAAACACCGGCCCGTGCTTGGTGCCGAGCGTCAGGGGCCCGAGCTTATCCGACATCCCGAACTCGGTCACCATCTTGCGGGCCAGTTCGGTGGCTTTCTCGAAGTCGTTGGCCGCGCCGGTCGTGATCTCCCCGAAGACGATCTCCTCGGCCACCCGGCCGCCCAAGATCGCCGTGATGTTCGCCAGAATCTCGCTCCGCGTGATGGTGTACTTGTCCTCCTGCGGAAGCGGGAGCGTGTAGCCGAGCGCCATGCCGCGAGGTAGAATCGTGACCTTGTGGGGCGGGTTCGCCTGCGGCAGCAGCTTGCCCAACAGCGCGTGCCCGCCCTCGTGGAACGCGGTCAACTCTCGCTCTTTGGGGGACAGGATCCGGCTCTTTCGCTGCGGACCCGCGATCACCCGCTCGATCGCTTCGTCAAACTCGGACATGCCGACCCGCTTCTTTCCCCGCCGGGCCGCCAGCAACGCCGCCTCGTTCACCATGTTCGCCAGATCGGCCCCGCTGAATCCAGGCGTGCGCTTGGCCAGAACGTCCAGGTTGGCATCGTCGCCGATCGGCTTGCCGCGCACATGCACATCCAGGATGGCGCGCCGCCCCTTCGTGTCCGGGTTGTCCACGACGATGCGGCGGTCGAACCGACCGGGACGCAGCAGAGCCGGGTCGAGGATGTCCGGCCGGTTGGTGGCGGCGATGACGATGATCCCAGAGTTGGGATCGAACCCGTCCATCTCCACCAGCAACTGGTTCAGCGTCTGCTCCCGTTCGTCGTGCCCGCCGCCCAATCCGGCGCCGCGCTGCCGTCCCACCGCGTCGATCTCGTCGATGAACACGAGACAGGGCGCGCTCTTCTTTGCCTGGTCGAAGAGATCTCGAACCCGGCTCGCCCCGACGCCGACGAACATCTCCACAAACTCGCTGCCGGAGATCGAGAAGAACGGCACCCACGCCTCACCCGCGATCGCCTTGGCCAGAAGTGTCTTGCCGCTGCCTGGCGGGCCGACCAGCAGCACCCCGCGAGGAATCTTGGCGCCGAGCGCCTGAAACTTATTGGGGTGGCGAAGAAACTCGATGATCTCCTCGAGCTCCTCCTTGGCTTCATCCACCCCGGCGACATCGCCGAAAGTGACCCCGACCGTCGATCCTACAAAGAGACGCGCTCGGCTCCTGCCGAATCTCAGGGCCGGATGCTCGCCTTGTTGCCGCGGCTGGCGGGGCCACAGGAGGAGCATGAACAGAACGGGCAGCGCGAATGGGAGCAACGACGACAGCGTGACGCGCGGCTGCGGCCTGACGTCGACGGTCACGTCCTTGTCCTTGAACAGCCCCGGGTAAATGGGATCGCCGCTAGGGAGATAGGTGAGAAAGCGGCGGCCATCGGGTAGTATCCCGCTGGCGGTATCGTTCTGGAGCGTGACCGACGCGATCGCCCCTTGGCGTACTAGGTCCAGGAACTCGGTGTAGGAAATGGCAGTCGGCGGCTGACCGGACTCGTGCACAATGATCGCCAGTGCGGCGGCTGCGATAATCAGCGTGCCGATGATCTCTACAACCCGTCGCGGTCCCGGGTTCATCCTCCGATCATGCCCCCACGCGCGCAAGGTCGATGACGACCCTGCCGCCATCGGCGGCGTGAACGATCTCGAGACCTCGCTCCTTTAGAGCGTTAACCAGACTTGTGAGCGGGATCGCCCGCCCGACGCGCATCACTACTTCAAACCGCCCTTGCTCGGCGGAATAGGTGGACACGCTATATAGCGGAAGCCCGAGGGTGAAGAAGACTGCCGTGATGTTGGGCAGGGCGGCTGCGCCATCGTCGACATCCAAGGTGAGTCGGTACGAGGGCCACCGAACTCCCAGCAGCTCAATGAACGCATCGAAGATATCGCTCTCGGTGACGATCCCCACCAGGACCCCGTTCTTTACTACGGGCAGCCCACCGATTTTGCGCCGGCGCATGCAGACGGCGGCCTCTTCTAGCGGGGTTTCGGGGCTTACGGTCTCGGGAGACGGCGTCATTACCTCGTGCACCTGCGCGTCTTGCATGAGCGCGGGGATCTCCAACCGCCTCAAGAACGTGGCCGGCGGAGGTTGGGCGCGCATCAGGTCGGTCAAAGTGACGATCCCCACGAGACGGCCCTGCTGGAGCACCGGCAGGCTGCGAATGTGCCGGCTGCGTATCAACATCAGGGCGCGCTCCAATGGTGTGTCGGGAGAGACGGTACAGACGCTGGTGGTCATCCGGTCGCGAACCAGCATCTCTCCTTCCCCCTTCACGCGCCGACCCAGCGGGGACCGTTGCCCCGCCGCCGCCGCGCCTCTGTTTGGCGGCCCTGGGCTAAAGGGCCTGGGTTCGAGACAAGGATAGCGCTGGCGTCCCCCCGGAAACCATCGGTTCGGGACAGTATTTCAGGCGCCTGACGGATCCGGTTTTGAGGATGCTGGTGCGGGTTGCCCGGCCTGAGGGGGAATCAGGGCGGACGCCCCATTCTGACAACCGCTCTGACGGCCAGCCGAGAATTTGGTAGCGGCCCGATACCTAGGGACGAGCACATTTCACCCCGCGCCGCCAGAGGGCAAGCCTATACTTCTTGACCATGAACCTTCAACCCGTTGTCACTTTAGCTTCCCGAGCGCTCCCCCCGGAGGCTAGTTGCCACGCCCAAGGGGCGGTTACGCTGCTCGCTTCGGCTCGACCTCCCAGTCTATGTTCTCGTCGGCATCCCACCTGGCGGCAATGAGGACGCTCAGGAGCTCGAACGCCCCCAGAACCATGATCAGCCCGATGCTGGCCAGAACCGGCCGGACCCACTCCGCGTCCAACACATGCCCCTCCTCCTTCCTTTACCTCACCTTCCATATTGAGGGTAGGCTTCTGGGTCGGTTTGTGCATCGGGTCACCGCCCGATTTGTCATGCGTGAACAATTGGGGGCATCTCCGGCATTGCCCGGGATCGCCGGGCGCCTGCTGGACTCAGGAAGGCCAGGTCATGGCATCGGGTAGGGGCCCGATGCCAAAGGCCCGACCCGTTCGATCCTAGGGAGCCGAGCTCTGTGGGTCTGCGAGCTAGCGCCGCCGGGCAAACAAGGAGGGTGGCTCGAAGGCGACAATTCGAATGCGGGCATCGACGATGGCGGCTCCATGCTCGTGAACGATGATCGGATTGCAGTCCAGTTCTGCGATCTGAGGAAGGTCCTCGACCATTATGCCGATCCGCAACAACACATCCTCGAGCGCGGCCACGTCGGCTTTCGCCGCACCTCGAAACCCGGTCAACAGCGGGGAGGTCTTGAGTTCCCGAATCATCTCCGAGGCATCTTCCTGCGTGAGAGGGGTCAGGCGCACGGACACATCCCGCAGCAATTCTACGAGGGTGCCACCGGCGCCGCAGGCGACGACCGGACCGAACTGCGCGTCGTGAACGACGCCCGCGATCATTTCGACACCGGAAGCCGCCATCTTCTGCACCAGGAATCCCTCGGGGGGGTGTCCTTTAGACGCCAACGTGGCCGCCATCTGCTCTGCCGCAGTCTGCACCTCTTTCGGCCCATGTAGGTGCAGCCGGACCCCTCCGAACTCGGTCTTATGAACGACCCCCGGGACGACCGCCTTAAGCGCGATATCCCCTCCGATGGCCTGCGCCGCCTTGGCTGCCTCCGCCGGCGTGCGCGCGAGCCTTTGGTCGATGGCAGGAAGTCCGTAACAGACCAGGAGCGCGTGAACCTCTTCCGGTGGCATCCATCCATCGGTCCGGGCGAGCGCCCTCGCGACCACGCGCCCGGCCTCGTCCCGTTGCAGGGCTTCGAACCGGGGGAGCGTCCCCGATGGGCGCGCCCGCCATTCTCCGTACCGGGAGATCCGTGCCAGGGCGATCGCCGCCGACTCGGGGAAGGCGTAAGAGGGAATGCGAACGTCGCCGGTTTTGAGTGCGTCGGGAACCCCTCGGGCCGACATGAAAACCGTCAGGACGGGTTTGCCGCCGCCCAACTCGTGTACGCCTTCGATGATCGCACGCGCGACATCTTCCGCCCGCGTCACAAGCGGCGGGACGAAGATGACGATGAGCGCATCCACGCTTGGGTCGGCGGCCACGGCACGAAGGGCCTCCCGGTAGTGCTCCGCCGGAGCAGACGCGATCATGTCCACCGGGTTGCCGACGCTCGCCTGCGGGGGGAGGAACGTACGCAGCCTGGCTCGGGTATCGTCCGTCAAGAGCGGGATCTCCATGCCTTCGGCCTCGCAGGTATCGGCGCACAGGATCCCCGGGCCGCCCCCATTGGTGATAATGCCGACCCGGCGGCCCTTCGGGGGCGGCTGACTCGCGAGGAGCGAGGCGACGTCGAACAGCTCCTCGAGCGTATCCGTCCGGATGACGCCGGACTGCCGAAATAGCGCGTCCACCGTGACGTCGGAGGCGGCCAGC
>DASSXJ010000059.1 GCA_035703895.1 bacterium
AGGGTACAACGCAGCGCTCGTGATCTTCGATGCGATTTCGCGAGTCGTGAAGAGCGGAAAGCCGGTCGACCGGCACTCCGTCCGCGATGCCATCCAGGCCACGAAGCTCAAGACGATGCAGGGTGTGGTCTCGTTTGACGCAAACGGGGACCTGGCGTCCAGGGTGATTAGCGTCTTCCAGATCAAGCGCAACCCGAAGTTCCCGGATGACGATATCCTGCACCAGTACAAGTATATTGGTGTAGCCCCGGAACAGTGATGGGCTGAGAAACCTCAATGGAGCGGGTCGCCCCCTGACGGGGACCGGGGGACCGGCCCGCTCCATTATTGCGGCGCCGGCACAAGGGGACGGGTCACCATGACGTTGCGGGATATCGTGGTCCAGCAAATCATCAACGGGCTGAGCCTCGGCGCGATGTACTCGCTGCTCGCACTGGGGTTCACGATGGTCTACGGGATCATCGAGCTGATCAACTTCGCTCACTTTAACGTCTTTATGGTGGGTTCGTTCATTGCGCTGTGGGTGCTTCAGTCGCTCGGGCTCGTCGGCCAAAGCCGCGTCTTGGTGGGACTGCCGCTCGTGGGAGCGCTGTCCCTGGCGCTCGCGAGCACCATGCTCCTGTCGGGGGGGATCGGCGTGCTGATTGAACGCACGGCGCTCCGCCCCATGCGGAACGTCCCCGGCACAGCGTCGATGATCACGACGATTGGTGTCTCCTATATCCTCTTCAACATCATTCTGCTCACGGTTGGCGCAGCCTCACAGAACTATCCCAACCCGATGCCGAGGATCAGTTGGGATCTCGGCGGCGCGGTGCTGCGGTTGCGCGAGGTGCTCCTTTGGAGCGTGTCGCTTGTCCTGATGGGGCTCCTGCAGGTCTTTGTGCGGCGGACAAAGATGGGCAAAGCGATGCGCGCCACCGCCCAGGACCAAGAGGCGGCCCGGATGATGGGAGTCGAGGTGGACCAGATCATCATGCTCACGTTTTTTATCGGTTCCGCCCTGGCGGGGGCGGCGGGACTGATCTTCGGCCTCTACTACAATTTCACCAGCTTCATCATCGGCTATACGGCCGGCCTTCGGGCCTTTACGGCCGCAGTGCTGGGCGGGATCGGGAATATCGTGGGCGCGATGCTGGGAGGCCTCATCATCGGCCTTATCGAGTCGCTGGGCGGGCAGTTCCTCGCGGTGCGCTGGACGGATGTGATCATCTTCTCCATTTTGATCCTTGTTCTCGTCTTTCGGCCCACTGGGATCTTCGGGTCATCCGCCCATCAAAAGTCGTGAGAACAAGCAATGGCCGACGTGTCGCCTTCCCCCGCCGCCGGGACTGAGACCATCCTAATAGCCCAACCGCGAAGCTTCTGGAACGCCCTTGCGGCGCCTGTCCGTCGGATTCCTGAGGTGACGCGGAAGCGCGTTGGCCTGGCTCTCGTGGTCGGAGGCGCCCTTCTTTTCCCGGTCATCGTCCAGAACGGCGGGGATATCGACGCGGCGGCCAACGCCTGCGCATTTGCGATCCTTGCCCTCGGCCTCAACATCGTGGTAGGGTTTGCCGGCCTGCTTGATCTCGGGTACGCGGCCTTCTTCGCGATTGGGGCGTACGTGTATGGGATCCTTGCCTCCGGACAGGTCACCCCGCCGTGGAACGACGCCTGGCAGGCACTCCAGTGGCTGGGGCTCGTCAGTCGATATCACATCGAAGGAGCTCCGGACGTCGTGCAGCTCCACTTCTCCTTCTGGCTGATGCTCCCGGGCGCCGCGGTGGTCGCTGCCCTTTTTGGGGTTCTCTTTGGCGCGCCTACCCTTCGGTTGAAGGGTGACTATCTGGCGATCGTCACCCTGGGCTTCGGCGAGATTGTCCCGATCGTTGTGCGCAATACCCCGAAGCTGACGAACGGGGCAATGGGGCTCAACGGGGTGAACTCCCCACAGGCCTTCGGGTACCGATTCGGGGTCAACTCGACGCCCTATTACTATTTAGGTGTTTTCATGATAGCTCTACTTATATTTATCAGCTACCGGTTGAGGGACTCCCGGATCGGGCGGGCCTGGATGGCGATTCGCGAGGATGAGATCGCCGCAGGCGCCATGGGGGTCAACCGATCGCGTCTGAAGTTGCTGGCGTTCGCCATTGGGGCTGCGTTTGCCGGCGCCACCGGCACCTTCTACATCGCAAAGCTCACGACCGCCACCCCAGACATGTTTCAGTTCCCGGTATCGGTGATGGTGCTCGTGATGGTCGTCTTGGGTGGGATTGGGAGCGTCCCGGGTGTGGTGCTGGGGGCGCTCATCCTCCAACTCCTGCAGTCCTGGTTTTTACAAGATTTGACTCAGTGGACCCACGCACTCGGCCGGCTCGTGCAGAGTGAGTGGCTCCAGCAACTCGAACTCGTCCAAGGGATCGAGCTGATCTTCGGAATCATCCTCGTGATGATGATGCTGTACCGTCGCGGCGGTCTCATCCCTGCCACCCGAAGGACCGCATCCCTGTCCATGACCGAGGAGGCCGCGGCTCCGTCCCGCGGTGGAATTGGGGTCTCACTGAGCCGCATCGAGAAGGTGGAGGTATCACAGGGGACCCCAATGCTGGAGACCGCCGGCCTCACCAAGCGGTTTGGTGGGATCAGCGCGGTGAACAGTGTGGACCTGATCGTCCCTCCCCATACCGTCGTCGGCCTGATCGGGCCCAACGGCTCCGGCAAGACGACGTTCTTCAACCTCGTGACCGGTCTTGATAGCCCGGACAGCGGCCGGGTGCGGTTCGCGGGCGAGGACATCACGGGATTGCCGGCCCACGCCATCGTCCAGAAAGGCATTGCCCGGACCTTCCAGACGCTGCGCCTGTTCGGGAACATGACCGTGCTCGACAATGTCCTCGTGGGGATGCACGCGCGGACCCGGACCAACGCCGTCGGCGCAGTCTTCCGGCCGCCATCGACGCGTGCTGAGGAACGCGAGTCTCGGGAATGGGCGATCGAGGTGTTGCACGTCTTCGGGAACCGGCTCGTCCCTCGAGTGAACCACCTGGCCAGCAGCCTCTCTTACGCAAACCGGCGGCGGCTCGAGATCGCACGCGCGATCGCCTCACGCCCTAAACTCTTGCTGCTGGACGAGCCGACCGCCGGAATGAACCCTGCGGAGACCCTCGAACTGGCGGACCAGATTCGGAGCCTTCGGACCTTCGGCATCACCGTTTTGCTCATCGAGCACAAGATGAACGTCGTGAACGAGATCTCCGACAAGGTCGCCGTCCTGGACTACGGTGAGAAGATCGCAGAAGGCACAGTGAAGGAGGTTCAGCGGAACGATGATGTCATCCGCGCCTACCTCGGACGGACAGCTGCTGCTGGAGTTTAGGGACGTCGACACGTACTACGGCGAGCTCCACGCCCTCAAGCGGGTGAACTACGAGATTCGCGCGGGCGAGATCGTATGTTTGCTGGGCGGGAACGCATCGGGAAAATCTACGACGATGAAGACTGTCTTGGGGCTCGTACGGCCGGCTCGGGGGACTGTGTTCTACCGCGGGGAGCCGATCAACGGGTTACCCACCTCGGAGCGGGTCAGGCGGGGGATCGCGCCGGTGCCTGAGGCCCGGCGGCTGTTTCCCAAGATGACCGTCTACGAAAACCTCGAGATGGGCGCGTATACGAGGGAGGATCTTACCGGAATCGAGCAGGACCTGGAGCGCGTCTACACCCTTTTCCCGCGGGTCAAGGAGCGGCGCAACCAGCTTGCCGGGACGCTGTCCGGCGGCGAGCAGCAGATGGTGGCGATCGGGCGGGCGCTCATGGCCCGGCCGAGCCTCCTGTGCATGGACGAGCCATCGATGGGGCTCTCACCGATCCTCGTGGAGCAGGTGTTCGACATCATCAAGGAGATCAACCGTCAGGGCACGACGATCTTCGTCGTAGAACAGAATGCCAACATGGCGCTCTCGATCGCCACGCGGGGTTACGTGCTCCAGACGGGCCAGGTGGTGCTTTCGGGGACGGCGCAGAGCCTGCGCGAGAACGAGATGATCCGAAGCGCCTACCTGGGCGAGTTGAAGACCGCCTGAGAGAACGCGGGTGCTCCATGGGAGGATATCTCTTCAAGCGGGTGCTCCAGGCGGTCCCTCTCCTGATCGGCGTCTCGTTCGTTGCCTTCGTCATCCTTCGGCTCGCCCCGGGCGGCCCTATGGCCGTCTACGCCCAGAACCCCAGCATGACCGAGGCCGATATGCGCCGGATCGAGCATCTCCTGGGGTTGGATCAACCGATCCACGTGCAGTACGTGCGATGGGCCTCCGGCATGCTGAGCGGCCATCTCGGGTATTCCTATCGGACCGGACGTCCGGTTGGGGCGATCATTCTCGAGCGCGTGCCGGCTACGATCGAGTTAATGGGCGCTGCCTATCTGATTGCGATCACGTTCGGGATCACCACGGGAGTCGTGAGCGCCCTGCGCCGCTATAGCCTTTTTGACTACCTCGCCACCCCGGCGGCCATGATCGGGCTCTCCGTACCCACCTTCTGGTTTGGGCTCATCGTGATCATCGTGTTCGCGGCGACCCTCCACTGGATTCCTTCTGGCGGCCTCTCATCGCTGGGCTCGCCGTTCTCGGCGAGAGACCGTTTCATTCACCTCGTCGGGCCCGCCTCCGTGCTCGGACTCTGGATGACGGCCACGTGGAGCCGGTACACTCGGTCGAGCGTACTGGAGGTCATTGGCCAGGATTACATCCGGACGGCACGAGCCAAGGGACTTCGCGCAGCCGCGGTCCTCCAGCGCCATACGCTGAGGAACGCGTTGATTCCCTTGATCACGCTGGGAGGATTAGAGTTCCGGAATCTCTTCGGTGGGGCGCTGGTGACCGAGACCGTGTTCTCATGGCCGGGTGTCGGACGGCTGTACCTCGACTCGTTGAATTACCAGGACTACTCGGTGATCCTCGGGCTCCTACTGGTCACCTCGGCAATGGTGCTCGCGGGCAGTCTCCTCGCCGACCTCTGCTATGCGCTCGTCGATCCGCGCATCCGGATGGCGTAGGACGGCCCCGATGAACAAGGCCGAAGCGATCGGGGCGAATCCGCGGGCCGGAGCGCCACGCATGCTCGCGCCGCACAGCCGGGCGTCCATAGTCTGGCGGAGGTTTCTCCGCAACCGGCTCGGGTCGGTAGGGGCGTTCGTGGTGGTCTTGCTCGTCCTCCTGGCGGTTTTCGCGCCGGCACTAACGCCTCGGAATCCGCTGTACATCGATATGGCGTACAAGTTCGCTCCGCCGGGGCAGCACGGCTTTCCGCTCGGCGCGGACGAGTTGGGTCGCGACATCCTGAGCCGTCTCCTCCACGCGGGCCGCGTCTCGCTCGCCGTCGGGCTGATCACCGCGTTGATCGCGGTGGTGGTGGGCTCCGTCCTCGGCGCCGTCGCCGGGTTTCACGGGGGCGTGGTCGACGTCGTGATCATGCGCCTCGCGGACGTCCTCCTCTCGATGCCGACCATCTTCTTGCTCCTGGGGTTGTCCGCTTTTCTCAAACCCACGATGCTCACCATCACGCTCATCATCGGCCTGAACTCATGGATGGCGGTCGCCCGGCTCGTGCGCGGTCAGATCCTGGCCATCAAACAGCAGGAGTTCGTCGCCGCCGCTCGGGCGATCGGCTCGACCGATCTCCGCCTCATCTTCCGTGAGCTACTCCCCAACGCGATGGCGCCCGTACTGGTGGCGGCCACGCTGACCGTGGCCACGGCCATCCTCTTGGAGTCGGCGCTGAGCTACCTAGGGTACGGGATCCAACCGCCCACGGCCAGCTGGGGCAACATGCTGAACAACGCCCAGACCTACGTCTTCTCCGCGCCATGGGCGGCGATTTTCCCGGGGATGATGATCACCCTCACCGTGCTGAGCTTCAACTTTGCCGGCGACGGGCTCCGGGACGCCCTGGATCCTCGGCTCACATTCTCGTGACGGGCGCGGTCGAAGGGGGACGCAGATGACTCGCCAGCAGGCGCGATCGTCGAGCGAGACCAAAGGGCAGGCCGGGGGGGCGCGGGTGACCCGGCGGCGATTTCTCGCCCAGACCATTCTGACCGCCGGGACGGCGGCAGCGGGTGCGCTGCTCGGCGGCGCGCGCTCCCCCTCGGGCGCCCTCGTCCAAGCGCAAACGACCGCACGGCCCCAGCGGGGAGGCCAGATCATCATGGGCATCTCGCAGGAGCCCCAAAACTTCAATCCGATCATGCCTTGGATCGAGACGCAACGGGGCACCCACATGTCCCTCTTCGACGCCCCGTGGCGGATCGACCCGAAGGGGAAGTACGTGGCCAGCCTCGCCGCCGAGATCCCCAGCCTGACGAACGGCGGCATCTCCGCTGGCGGCACGGCCTTCACGATCAAGTTGCGGCGGGACGCCAAGTGGCACGACGGCCAGCCGCTGACCGCGAAGGATGTCGTCTTCACCTGGCAGACGTTGATGAATCCGAAGGTCACCGCCTACTCGACCGTCGGGTATGACCAGATCGGCTCGATGGAAGCCGCAGACGATTTCACGGTCAGGTTCACCCTGAAAGAGCCCTACGCGCCGATCATGTCCGTTCTAGCCGACATGTACATCGTCCCGGAGCATGTGCTGGCCAAGAGCCCGGACATCAATAAAGATGAGTTCAACACAAAGAAGCCGATCGGCAGCGGCGCCTTCAAGTTTGTGGAGTGGGTGGCGGGGGACCACATCACGGTTGAGGCCAACCGGGCCTATCACGGGCCCGGGCCGTACGTGGACCGGTTGATCTACAAGTATGTGCCCGATCTCACGGTGCTCTTCACCCAGTTCAAGACGGGCGAGATCGACGTCACCGGGACCCAGGGCATCCTGGTCGACCTCTATCCCGAGGCCAAGGCGCTCCCCAATACCACGGTGTTTGTGACGCCGGGAACGCAATACGAGAACGTGGGCTTCAACTTTCTCAACCCGTTATTTCAGGACCGCCGGGTACGGCAGGCGCTGTACTTTGGTATGGACAAGAAGCCGATCATCGAGAAGATTTTCCACGGCCTGGTCCCCGAGGCGGAGACCTACATTCCGCCTCAGTCGTGGGCGTTCGATCCCAGGGTCAAAGGCACCCACAAATACAATCCCGACCAGGCCAAAGAGTTGCTCGAGCGGGCGGGCTGGAAGGTCGGCCCGGACGGGATCCGGGTCAAAGGCGGCCAGCGGCTCGCGTTCGAAAACGCCACCACGGCCGGGAACAAGGCGCGCGAGCAGATCCAGCAGTTGCTGCAGCAGCAGTGGCGGCAAATCGGCGTGGAAATGAAGATCAACAACCTGCCCGCGGCCGTCATCTTCGGTGACTTCTACCGGTTGTCGAAGTTCCAAACGGTGATCAACGGCATCCCCATGGGCCCCGACCCCGACCACACCTTCCGCCTGCACAGCAAGTACATCCCCGTAAAGGGAGGCAAGGGGCGGAACGCGATCGCGTACGAGAACCCGGAGGTGGATCATCTTCTAGAGGCCGGCGTGAGAGAGGTGGACCAGGAGAAGCGCAAGCCAATCTACCACAAGCTGCAGCAGGTGCTTGCGATCGACCTGCCGCACCTCCCCATTTACCATTACGTGGGCATTGCCGGCATCAAGGCCGCTATTCAGGGACTCCAGCCCAACCCCAATATGGTTGATCCGAGCTGGAACTCGAACGAGTGGTGGCTCAGGCGCTAGGGTTAGCGGGCGAGCGCCTCCGCGACGCTCTGCCGGAGCAGGGCGCCCAGTTCGGCGATCTCCGATGGGGTCACGGTCAGGGGCGGCCCGACGAGAATCTGGTTGACGGTCGACCCAGGCAGCGCGCCGCCCGAAGGGTAGACCAGGAGCCCGTTTCGAAACGCCGCCGCGACGACGGCCTCGCCCGGCGCCGATGCGGCGGGGTGATCCGGGGGCACGGCGAATTCCACTCCCCACATCAACCCCAACCCACGGATCTCCACCACGCCGCGCAAGGGACTGAGGGTTTCCAGTTCGCGGCGCAGGATCTCGCCTTTCCGTCTCGCCGCGGCGACCAGGTCGTGCGTCTCGATATAGGTGAGGACGGCGACGGCTGTGGCCCACGCCAGCGGGTTGCCCGCGTACGTGTAGCCGTGTACGAACCGGCCGGATGTTCGAAAGATCTGCTCGCTGATCCGCTCGTGGGCGATGACGGCGCCGACGGGGACGTAGCCGGCCCCCAACCCCTTCGCGCACACGATGATGTCGGGGGCGACGTGCCAGTGATCGAGCGCAAAGTTGGCCCCGGTCCGTCCAAACCCGGTCATGACCTCGTCGGCAATGAACAAGACGTCGTGCCGGTCGCAGATCTGGCGGATGAGGGGGAAGTACTCCGGAGGGGGGACGACCGCCCCGTTGGCGGCCCCCGACACGGGCTCAGCGATGAACGCGGCCACGGTGTCCGCCCCTTCCCGGCGGATGGTGTCGTCGAGCGCGGTCGCGCATTCGATCTGACACCGGCCGTACGTAAGGCCGAACGGGCACCGCCGGCAATGGACCTCGGGAATCTGGGGGAACGGGAGCAACAGCGGATCATAAGGGGCCCTGCGCGCGGCAAACCCGGATGCCGACAGCGCCCCCAGCGTCGCCCCATGATAACTCGCCCGTTTGCTGACGACCTTGTACTTGCGGGGGCGTCCGGCGTCGACCCAATACTGCCGGGCCAGTTTGATGGCCGTTTCGGTGGCCTCGCTGCCTCCCGAGACGAAGAACACGCGCGTGAACCCTGGCGGCGCGAATCGGATCACGAGGTCGGCCGCACGCTCTTGGGCGTCGCTACTGAACGTGGAGCCGTGCGCAAAGGTCATGCGTCCCAATTGCTCCGTGATCGCCGCCACGATCTCGGGGAGACTGTGCCCGAGGTTCGAGGCGAGCGGGCCCGAGGAACCGTCGAGGTACCGCCGCCCCTCGACGTCGTAGATGGACGCGCCGGCCGCGCGCGCCGCGCGAACGCGACCGGCGGGACCGGCCCGATACAGCACGTGGCTCGAGACCACCCCGGGTTCGTCCATCGCACCCTCCCAAACGCCTGGGGGAGTTCGTGGCGATCCGGCGAACCCCTCCAGAAGCAGAGAGGACTGGATCCCGGAAACGGACAATACCGTATAGGGGGGCCAGGGAGCCTTATCTTGCCGAGAGATAGGGCTTTTTTCGCGGCCGAAGGGAGCGCAGATGCCCGGGGTTCGGGAAATCACCGATGAGATCAGGCGCAGGGTGGGCATCCTGGATGTCGTGTCCCCCCACGTCACGTTGCGCCGGTCGGGCCGGAGGTACACAGGGCTCTGTCCGTTCCACTCCGAGAAGACCCCGTCGTTTTCCGTCGATCCGGAGCGCGGTTTCTTCTACTGTTTTGGCTGCCACGCCGGTGGAGACGTGTTTGACTTCGTGATGCGGATGGGGTCTCTCACCTTTGGGGAAGCGCGCCAGGAGCTGGCCACCCGCGCCGGGGTTCAGCTGGAGGTGCCCGCGGGTGGGGAGCCTGGGGCCGGGGAGCGAGAGCGGCTTCTCCGGGCGGTGGCCGAGGCGGCGGCATTCTTTCGGACGCAGCTGTCGGGGCAAGCCGGCGCCGGTGCGCGGCGCTACCTCGCATCGCGTGGTGTGGAGCCGCGTATGGTGGAGGCGTTCCAGCTTGGACTCGCTCTTTCGGGTTGGGACAACCTGATTCGAGCCCTCCAGCCGAGGGGGTTTGACCCAGCAATCCTCGAGCAAGCCGGTCTGGCGGTTGCCCGCTCCGGAGGCGGAGGGTACTACGATGCGCTGCGGGATCGGGTCATCTTCCCCATTCACGACCTTCAGGGCCGCCCCGTCGCGTTTGGCGGGCGCGTGCTCGCGGAGGGGACGCCGAAGTACCTCAATACTCGGGAGACGTCGCTGTTCGTCAAGGGGA
>DASSXJ010000060.1 GCA_035703895.1 bacterium
GACATCGCCTCTCGCGAGCAGATGCTGGAGGACGAGCGCCCCGGCGACGATGATGTCTGCGCGTTCGGGCTGCAGGCCCGGGAGGCACCGTCGCTCGCCCACGGGGATGGCCGCCAACTCGCCCGCGAGGCGGTCAACTGCACGCCGGGATAGCCGGTAACCGTGGACCCGCTCGGGATCGTATGGTGAGAGCCGCTGGTCTATCGCCGCCATCGTCGTGATCGTCCCCCCAACACCCGCGATGCCGAGAGGTTTGCGGAACGCCGTCGAGAGGCCGGGGTCGAGCGTTCGGGTAAGGTGGTCGCGAAGCGCGGCGATCTCCGTCGCCAGCGGAGGATCGTGCGTCAGGAACTGCTCGGTGAGGACCACTGCACCAGCGGGGACGCTTTGGCTCGCCTCGATCCGGGCTCGATGCCCCCACGTCAACTCGACGCTGCCGCCGCCGATATCGATTACCAACAGACGGGACCGAATCCGGGATGCGCCCAACCCGTCGACGACGCCCCGATACCCTAGACGCGCCTCTTCCGTGCCGGTGAGGATCCGAACCGGGTATTCGAATCGGGCCACCACCTCATCGGAGTTCTGCGCGATGCGAAGTGCGTGCGTCCCCACGAGCACAGGAACCGTAACTCCGGCATCGCGCGCCAATGCGATGCATCGTTTCACCGCCTCCGCTGTTCGCGCGGCGGCCTCTGGCTGGATTCGACCTCTCGGGGTGAGGCGCTCCCCGAGCCTGGTGATCTGAAGATGGCGGAGAACGGGTTGGAGGTGAGGCGGTGAGCCGTGTACATCGGCCACCAAGAGACGCACCGAGTTGGTGCCGATATCGATGACGGCACGTCGCGCCACGCGCCGTGTTTAAAAGAGGCGGATGAGCTTGGTCAGGCGTTCTCGCAGCTCGGCAGGAGCCTGCTCGGTGCAGCACGACCGGCGTAACATCGTGCGCAGCCGTTCCTCAAACTCCACCTTCGAGAAGCAGTGACGGCATTCTTCGAGATGCTTTTGCATCTCGGCGAAGGACTCTCCGTCGAGCTCCTTGTCGAGGAACTGCCATACCTTCTCCACAGCTTCTTCGCAGTTCATCTCCCGTCACCCCTGACAAGATGCCGCTCCTTGGCAAACTCCCACAACCCCCGTTGGAGCTGATGCCGGCCACGGGAAAGCCTGGACATGACGGTCCCGACGGGGACCCCGAGGATGTCTGCGATCTCCTTGTAGCTAAAGCCCTCAACGTCGGCCAAGAGGACGACGGAACGGAACTGGACGGGCAGGGCTTCGAGACTCTCACGGACTTCGGAATCCATGATGTGTTCGAGCACGGTTTCCGGGTTGCCGGCCTCGCTCAGCGCCTCGCCCTCGGTCACCTTGTCGTAGAGATAAAACTCGCCGATGTCCTCCTGCTCCACGATCTCCGGTTCACGGGTCTGCTTCCGGTGTGCGTCGAAGAAGGCATTCATGAGGATCCGATGCAACCATGCCCGAACACTGGTCCCGTCCTGAAAGGTGTGGAAGGACCGCCACGACTTGAGCATCACTTCCTGGACCAGATCTTCGGCCGCGCTCCGGTTCCGCGTGAGGCGGAGGGCCGAGCGGTAGAGCCCGTCGAGCTGCTCACCGATCAGCCCCTCGAATCGGGCGCGGTCCTCAGCGCTCGTCGCATGTGGGACAGATTCCCCCATCGAAGGGGCCGCGCCGGCGGCAAGGCCCAGTTCCAGTTCCGGCCCGGCGGGCTTGGGAGTCCCGGCACTCTCCAATTCAGCCACGCTCCTTCACAGTGATGCCGTGCAGTGTGCAGAACGCTCCGTGCGGAGCGAAGATTCCGCGGAAAATCAAAAAGGCACCGCGGGGGTGCCCCCTCCGTGCGGCAACCACCGTCCCGGTCGGAATCAGGATGAGCCCGACGGGGTCAGGGTTTGATGAACGATGTCGGCCAGCGTTGTGCGGTTCAGGACCTGCTCGGTCGCCTCTTTGACCGCCTGCCACACCGGACGCAAGCCGCATCCCGGCGCATAAATGCACGTGGTCTCCGTCTCCTCAACACATAGCCACGGCGCGACGCTTCCTTCGAGCACGAGGAACGCCTCCCCAACGGTGATCCGGTCGGGCGCGCGCGCGAGGAGGTGCCCCCCGCTGGGGCCTCGTTTACTCTGCACGAGCCCCGCCCGGCGGAGCGTCACGAGCAACTGATTGAGGTACAGTTCCGGAAGCCCCTGACGCCGCGCGATGTCGTGACTCTGCACCGGTCCCCGGCCGTACTGTTGCGCCAGATCCATGAGCGCCCGGATTCCGTATTCGGCGCGGGTACTGACCTTCATGCAATCACCACTTCCTCCTCGGTAAACTGGCCCTCCAGGAGCCGGAAGGCTCTGACCTGAGGGCGTGCCGCATCGCGCAGCGACACAATCACGTATTGGGCATCCGGGAACAACGGGTTCCCGTCTCGGTCAACTGCGCGCTCCCGATCGGTCCGGCTCGGAACCGCCTCCGTCTGCGGGTGTGAGTGATAGATACCCACAAGATCCCACCCGCGCTCATCCATCGCGCGAAACGCGCGCAACTGGTCCTTCGGGTCCATGACATACGTCTTAGGGCTCCGGTCGCTGTTCCGGCCTGGGAACACCTCCTCGACGGTCTCCCCTCGACCCGCCAGCATCCCGCAACATTCATTCGGGACCTCGGCCCGAGCCTGCGCGATGATCTGCTCCAGATGGTCCCGCCTGACCTTCAGCGCCATTGCCACGGGCTCCTGACCCTCTATTTTAGCGGAAACCGGTCGAAAAGAGCAACACGCGCGGGCGCCTTCGCGTCCTATCGCTCCAGGGAGCGCCATAGGGGCGTGCTCAGATAGCGGTCACCGCCGTCCGGCGCGATGACGACGACGACGCCACTTCGAATCCGGCCGGCGATCTCGAATGCCGCGTGAACCGCGGCGCCGGTCGATGTACCCACGAACAGCCCCTCCTCCCTGGCGAGGCGGCGGGCCATCGCATACCCGGCCTCGGTTGCGACGCCGATCTTCTCATCATGGACATCGGGGTCATAGATACCCGGCACGATCGAACTCGCGATGTGTTTGAGGCCCTCCAGGCCGTGCAGCGCTGCGTCGGGCTCGACGGCGATCACGCGGATGCCGGGATCGGCGTCGTGCAGACGGCGGCCGGTCCCGACCAACGTTCCGGTCGTCCCCAGTCCGGCGACGAAGTGCGTGATGCGCCCTCCGGTCTGTTCGAGAATCTCCGCCCCTGTCGTATCGTAGTGGGCCCGCCAGTTTGCCGGGTTATTGTATTGGTCCGGCTTGAAGTACCGCTGCGGCGCCGCCGCCAGCATCTCCCTGGCCATCCGGATCGCGCCGTCGCTGCCCTCCAGCGGATCCGAGAGGACAATCCGGGCCCCATAGGCGACGATAATACGCTTCCGCTCCTCGCTCGCGCTTCCCGGGACCACGAGCTCCACCTCGTAGCCCTTCGCCGCGCCGATCATCGCGTAGGCGATGCCGGCGTTGCCCGAGGTCGAGTCCAGAATGGTCTTCCCGTGAGTGAGGAAGCCGTCCCGCTCGGCGTCGGCGATCATGCGGAGCACCGGCCGGTCCTTGACCGAGCCGCCGGGATTGAACCACTCCGCCTTGACGTAGACTTCCACGGATCGCGGAAGGCTTCGCGTCACTCGGAAGAGGCGGAGGAGTGGCGTCCCGCCGATCTGGTCGAGCAACGAAACGTCGGGCTTACTCGTCGAAGAGATAGGTCGCTTCTGCGTAGTGCCGGACCCCATGCGCTCGCCACCGCTCCTCCACGGTCTGGTCCAGGCGGGATTGTTTGATCGCGACCCCCTCCGGACTGCGCAGCCACGCCAGGGGGACGTTGAGGCGCAGCACCCGGCCGGGGATGAGATGACGCGTGATCCCCGCGGGGAGGCGCATGCCGCCGGTCGCGAGCTTCAACACGTCGCGCTTCCCGAATGGGGGAAAGATGACCACCGTGCCGCGCCCAAACTCGTGGGACATCCCCTCGATGTCCCAGCTGTCGGTTCGGTAGGTCTCGCTCGTTCCCGCGTACAGACCAACAAGATTTCCAAGCAGCGCCGCGCTCTCAACCGGATCCATCCCCGGCCCCACGACGACGGTGCCGTCCCCGTCAAAGAGCGCCGCGATCCCGTCTCCCTGCCCCAGCCGACGTTCGGCCTCATCAGGCCCGGCTGCCGGCACAATGCCAATCCCGAGCCGGGCGGCAACGCGCTGCCGCAGCGACTCCCCGGCTTCCAGGACGTAGTGCCGCCAGGTCGATACCGAGATCTCGGGCGTCTCATAATCAACCACCTGGGCGACGACGTCAGGCACTCCGATCTCGCGGAGCGCGGCCACCCGGTTTGCGCCGTCGAGCACGACCACCAGGTCGCTGCCGGCGATGGGGGTGACGATGGGAGGATTTCGGAGGATCCCATCGCGCCGGAGCGCCCGGACGAGCCGGTGCACGCGCCCGGGGTCCGGATCCTCATGCGGAAGCATCCGGGAGATCTCGAGAAAACGCAGCGCCGGGGTGGCGCGCGCCACCGATGGCAGGCGTTGCCGGATCGACACGTCCACGCCTACACGCCGGTTCCCCCGGCCATGGCCGGGATGATCGAGACTTCGTCGGCCTCAGTGATCGGCGTCGCAGGGCCCTGCAGGGTGCGGATCTCCGCCCCGTTCACGAAGACGTTGATAAACCCCCGGACCTCCCCGTTCGGCTCACGTAGTTGCTCGCGCAGCCCAGGGTACCGCCGCTCGAGTTCAGTCAGCGCTTCCTCCACGGTTCGCCCTGCCGCCGCCACCTTCGCCTGTCCGCGGGTCAGCCGGCGCAATGGCGTCGGCAGATAGATCTGTGCCAAGGTCCCCACCTCCAAAGAAAAGACAAACGCCGCGGCAACGGGCGCCGCGGCTCGACAATCAAATTAGACGTATTAGAGGGCCGGGACGCCCGTCTTATCCCCGGCGACATCCCCCCGTCGCCAGGCGTCGATCGGTCGTACAGATGCAGGTGATCATCTCGGCTACCATCGCTCTCCCTGGAGAAACGTCCTCTCCTATACTAACATTCCCCAGAGTTTGCGTATTCAGGACGTTAGCCACCGAGGGGGTTGACCGGCCGGCCGTCCTCCCGGACCTCGAAGAACAGATGGGGGCCGGTGCTCCACCCGGTGCTGCCGATCCGCGCAATGGTCGCGCCGCGGGCGACATGATCGCCCACCCGGACCAGCCCGGCCGAGAGGTGGGAGTATGTCGTCGTGAGCCCGCCTCCGTGGTCCAGAATGACCAGCATCCCGTACCCCCGCATCCACCCATTGTAGATCACGATCCCGTCCTGCGCCGCTTGGATCGCCGTGCCATACGGGGCGGCGATGTCGATCCCGGTGTGGAACTCGCGCGTCCCGAAGATGGGGTGAATCCGCCATCCGTACCCGGACGAGACGCGACCGGGCACAGGCCAGAGGAGCTCGCCGTTCCGCAGCGTGAGGATCGGACCTCGACGGCCGCCCCGCGCCGACTGCCGGATGATCTCGGTGATCCGCGCAGATTCGACTTCGAGTTCTCGGATCGCGGCCTCTTGTGCGCGGCGCTCGGTCCGGACTTGCTCGAGCAACCGGCGGCGCTCGTCGGCGAACCTCGACGTCTCTTCCCTGCGCGCCACCCACTGCTCCTGCTCTGAAGACAGTTGCTCCTGGTGCGCAACTAGCGACGCCTGCACGTCCTCGCGCTGGTGTCGCTCGGCCGCCACCTCGTGGTACAAGGCCAGGTCTTGCTCGACCACCCGACTGACCAGATAGGAGCGCGTGATGAAATCCCGAACGTCGGCGGAGCCGAGCAAGAGGTCGAGGTACCCCACAGGCCCGCGCTCGTAAAAGGCCCGCACGCGGGTGCCCATGAGCCGTTCGTGCATCGCGAGGCGGGTCGTGAGCGCCGAGAGCGACCGCGTCGCGGTCTGCACGGCGCGCTGCGTGCTGGAGAGAGCGACCGCTGTCTGATTGAGATGCACGAGGGCGCGCTCAAGACGCTCCTGGGCTCCGGAGAGTTGGGCCAGTGCCGTGCGCTCTTGCCGGGCCACCTGAGCCAGCCGCCGCCGCCGCCACGACAACTGCTGTTGAATGCGTGTCAGCATCGAGGCGGCCGAGGCCGCGCCTGAGACCGCGGGCTTGGATCCGCCGACCTGGGGAGGAGCCGGCGGCGTCTGCTGAGCCGAACTCGCCGCGGGCAGGGTCGTCGCGAGGATGGCAATCACGCCACACACAGTGGCCCCAAAAAGACCGGTTCGTTCCCGCATCCGGTGCTCCGGTAGATGTCGTGACTGCCAGCATGAAGACGGAAGGTATATCGGTCGGGCGGGACGCCCGTTTGGGTCACAAGAACCCGTGCGTTTGCGAACCGCATATTCGCGGGACCCGGAAAAACTCCTCCCCTCACCGCCGCGGCGGGCGAGCGCGCCTCCGGCGCGCACCGGACCTCGTCCGAAAAGGAAAACCCATCGCCCCGTCGAAGGAACGCCCCGGCGTTACGATCACCTGCCCGCTCATCTCTCTCGGCGGGAAAGGGGAGGTCTACGGATGGCACGGAAACCAGCCCGAGGTAAGGCCAGGACGCGCAAAACGTCCCGGAAGCGTGCGACGCGCGCACGCAGCCGCACGACCGCCCGCGCTAAACGCAGTGTCCGTCGAGCCCGCCCGAGGAAAGCCGCAGCGAAGACCCGGGCCAAGGCCAAGCGACCGGCCCGGAAGCGTGTCGCCACGAAGCGCGCGGCGGCCGGCCCCAGGCCGAAACCCGCCGCCCCGACCCTCGGGCAGATCCCCCTCGGGTCGTACACGACTCCTCAGCCGGTGTCCCCCCTGGAGCCGATGCGGCACGATCCCTGGGACCGGCCGGTCGAGCACACCCACGAGGAGGGGAGCACGGAGGACGAGGAGGAGGATGAGGAACCGCTC
>DASSXJ010000061.1 GCA_035703895.1 bacterium
TACGACGATCAGAGCAAGCCCCCGACCTCGGCAGAGCTGACCGACAAACTGATCACCCAGGACAAAGTGAACTTCGTGCTGGGCCCGTACGGAAGCCCCGTGACCTTCGCGGACGCCGCGATCGCCGAGAAGTACAAATCGCCCATGGTGGAGGCGAACGGCGCCGCCCGCCGGATCTTCCAGCAAGGGTACAAGTACGTCTTCGGGATCACCAGCCCCGCCGACGATTACGCGGCGGCGATGCTCAAGGCGGCCACCTCGCTCAAGCCCAGGCCCGAGACGGTTGCGATCCTGTCGGCGGACGATTTGTTCTCGCTCGAGGTCGCCAACGGGGCCAAGGATTGGGCGGAGCACAACGGCCTAAAGGTCGTCTACTTCCAAAAGTATCCCTCGAACGCTCCGGATCTCAGCGCTCCGCTCACTAGCATCAAGTCACTCCATCCAGACGTGCTGATCGGGTCGGGCCACCTGCAGGAGAGCCTGGTCGCGATGAAGCAGGCCCAGACCCTCGCCGTGAACGTCAAGTTCTTTGGGTTTACCGTGGGGCCGACGACCCCCGATTTCGTGAAGTCGCTCGGGCCGGCCGCGGAGTATGTCTTTGCGTCGTCCCAGTGGACGCAGGACGTCAAGTATGCGGGGCCGCTGTTCGGCTCGACGCAGGACTTCGCCAAGCTCTTCCAGATCCGGTACGGGTACATCCCCGACTACCACGCCGCACAGAGCGCCGCCGGGGGGCTGACCCTGCAACTCGCGATCGAGAAGGCGGGTAGCCTGGATCCCCAGAAGGTGCGCGACACACTCGCGTCGCTGGATGTCATGACGTTCTACGGGCGCATCAAGTTTAATGCGGATGGCCTCAACGTCTATAAGCCCATGGTCACCGTGCAGATCCAGCACGGACAGGTGATGACCATCTGGCCGGCGGACGTGGCCTCGGCGAAGGCGATCTATCCGACGCCGCTCTGGACGGCACGCCAGTAGGGTCCGAATCCCAGCAGCGTAGAGGGTGAGCGCCGCGGCGCAGATCGCGCTGCAGAACGCGATCAACGGCCTCCTCATCGGCGGGACCTATGCCACGGTCGCCGTGGGATTCTCGCTGGTGTGGGGGATCCTCAACGTCATCAACATCGCCCACGGCGCCCTCGTCATGCTGGGGGCCTATGTCACGTACTGGCTCTTCACGCTGTACCACATCGACCCCCTTCTCTCGCTTCCCCTCACTGGGGCGCTGCTCTTCGCCCTCGGGTACCCTCTGCAGCGCATCGTGATCAACCAGGTCGTCCGGGCGTCGTTCTTCATCACGTTTCTGCTCACGTTCGGCCTCGAACTGCTGATCACCAACCTCGCGCTGGCCGCGTGGACGGCCGATATCAGGTCGGTGACGACCTCCTACTCCGGGTGGAGCGTTGCCCTAGGGCCGATCGCGCTGCCGGTGGTCCGGGTCGTGAGCCTGTTGATCGCCCTCCTGACCGCGGCCGCACTCCAGCTGGTCATGACCCGCACGCGCCTGGGCGGCGCGATCCGGGCGACCGCCTCCGACCAGGAAGCGGCGCGCCTCATGGGGATCCCGATCGCGCACGTCTACGCGCTCACCTTCGGCATCGCGGCGGCGACCGCGGGCATCGCCGGCAGCCTGATCAGCCTGAGCTTCCCGATCTTCCCGTCGATGGGCGCCGGGTACACGCTCGTCGCCTTTGTCACGTGCGTGCTCGGGGGGCTCGGCAGCGTGCCGGGAGCGCTCCTCGGCGGCCTGCTCCTCGGCCTCCTGCAGACCTATGCGGCCTCGTGGCTTGGGCCAAATTTCGACAACATCATCGCCTTCAGCGTGCTCATCCTCGTCCTGCTCGTGCGTCCTGCCGGGCTCCTCGGCCGCGCGCAACGGTTCCGCGGATAGTGCTGCGGGTGACGGCGCGGGGGCTGGGTGGCCCTGCGGGCGCGATCCTCGCCGCTGCCGCCCTGGCCGCGGCGCTGGTGCTACCGAGCGTCGCCGGCACCTATTACATCCGGGTGGTGACCGGGATCTTTATGTTCGGGATGCTCGCCTCGGGCTGGAACATCGTTGGCGGCTACACCGGATATCCGGACTTCGGCGCGGCCGCGTTCATCGGGATCGGCGCCTACACGACTGGGATCCTGATGTTGCGCGTCCACCTTCCGTTCGCGGCGGCGCTTCCCGCCGGCGGGATCTTGTCGATCGCGGCCGCCGTCGCCATGGGGTCCGTCCTCCTACGCCTCCGCGGCCATTACTTCGCCGTCGCCACGCTTGGGTTCATGATCGTCCTCCAGCAACTGGCGTCGAACCTCGACGTCACCGGTGGCGGATCCGGGATGAACCTCCCGCCGGTCCGGAGCTTCACCACGTTCTACTACTGGATGCTGGCGGGGCTGATCGTCGCAGTCGCGGTGGGGTTTGTGCTCCCCCGCTCGCGAGTGGGGTATGCTATCGCGGCGATCCGCGAGAACCAGGACGCCGCGCAGGTCCTAGGCGTGGCCCCGCTCCCGTTCAAAATCTTCGCCTACGCTGCGAGCGCGTTCTTCTTCGGCATCGGGGGCGGGATTTACGCGTACTGGTTCACGTTCATCGACCCGCCCACCGTGTTCAACATTGACTTCACGATCCAGGCGGTCGTCATGACGATCTTCGGTGGACCGGGAACCGCGCTGGGGCCGCTGGCCGGGGCCGTCATCCTCAAGAGCCTCGACGTGGTCCTCACCAACATCTCGATCTTCTTGCACAACGTCTTCTTCGGGGCGCTCGTCTGCCTGCTCGTGATCTTTGCCCCCAGGGGGCTGGCTGAAATCTTTCAAGCGCGCGGGGGGCTCATCGAAGCGATTCGCACCGAACTCCGGGAAAACCGCATCTGATGGCGCTCCTCGAGGGTCGGGGGCTCACCAAGCTGTTTGGCCGGCTCGTGGCGGTCGATCACGTGGACCTCGCGATCGAACCAGGGGAGATCGTCGGGCTCATCGGTCCGAACGGAGCGGGCAAAACCACCCTGGTGAACCTGATCACCGGCATGGAGTCCGCCACGGGAGGAACGCTCACATTCGACGGTCGCCGGCTCGCCGGTCTGGGTCCTCCGGCGATCGCCCGCCTGGGGCTCGCCCGTACCTTCCAAATCGCCCAGCCCTTCAGGAACATGACCGTGCGCCAGAACGTCGCCGTCCCGGCGCTCTTTCGAGCCGGCCACGCGTCGGGGGTGGCCGCCGCGCTGCGTGAGGCCGACGACGTGCTCGCGACCGTCGGGCTGGGACCGAAACGGGACTTCCCGGCGCGGGCGCTCACGACGCCGGACCTGCGGCGGCTGGAACTGGCGAAGGCGCTGGCCCTCCGTCCGCGTCTGATGCTCTTGGACGAAGTGATGGCCGGGTTGACGCCCACCGAGGTCGATGCGGCGATGGCGATGCTCCGCCAAGTCAACACGCTGGGCATCACGATCATGGTGATCGAGCACGTCCTCCGTGCGGTGATGGGGCTGAGCCACCGGGTCGTGGTTCTTCACCACGGCCGGAAAATCGCGGAGGGCACCCCGGCCCAGGTGACCGCGGATCCTGAGGTGATCCGCGCGTACCTCGGCACGACCGCCGGAGCCTCGCCATGACACGGGCCGTGCCCGCGGCGGGACCGCTGTTCGAGGTCGACGACCTCGACACTGGGTATGGGGCGGTGCAGGTGCTGTGGGACGTCTCGCTCGAGGTCCACCCCGGGGAAGTCGTCGCCTTCATCGGGCCAAACGGCGCGGGGAAGTCCACGCTGCTCCGGACGGTCTCCGGGCTGCTGCGGCCGTGGCGCGGATCGGTGCGCTTCGACGGCCTGGAGATCACCGCCCTCTCCGCGGAACGGATCGTCGGCCTCGGCATCGCCCACGTCCC
>DASSXJ010000062.1 GCA_035703895.1 bacterium
CTGCCGTCCACCGGGCGGATCAAGGCGATCAAGCTCTTGAGCACCTCGGGGGCGTACTGGCGCGGCGACGAGCACCGCGAGATGCTCCAGCGGATCTACGGGATCTCCTTCCCCACGAAGGAGGCGCTCGAGGCCTATCTCGCCCGCCTGGAGGAGGCCAAGCAGCGCGACCACCGCAAGCTGGGCCGGGAGCTGCAGCTGTTCGCCTCCGTGGAGGAGGTGGGGGCCGGTCTCCCGCTGTGGCTCCCTCGAGGGGCGACGGTGCGGCGCGTCCTGGAGCGGTACATCATCGACCTCGAGGAGGGACTCGGGTACCAGCACGTCAAGACTCCGGACCTGGCGAGCGTCGAATTGTACAAGATCAGCGGACATTGGGACCACTACCGTGAGAACATGTACCCGCCGATGAAGGTGGACAACGAAGAGTTGATCCTGCGCCCCATGAACTGCCCGCACCACATCATGATTTACAAACACGGGCAGCACAGCTACCGGGACCTCCCGGTGCGGATCGCGGAGCTGGGAAACATGTACCGGTACGAGCGATCCGGGGTGCTGTCGGGCCTGGCGCGCGTCCGCGGGATGACCCTCAATGACGCGCACATCTTCTGCCGGCCGGACCAGCTCAGGGACGAGTTCACCGCCGTCGTGCGGCTGATCCAGCGCGTCTACCGGGATCTCGGGTTCCAGACCTACTGGTACCGCCTCTCGATGCGGGACCCCCACGACCGGGCGAAGTTCGTGGGGAACGACGCGATGTGGGACCTCGCGGAGGACACGCTGCGCGACGCGATGCGGGCGCTCGGTTTGGAGTTTGTGGAGGCAAAAGGGGAGGCGTCGTTCTATGGCCCTAAGCTGGACGTCCAGGTGCCCAACGTCATGGGAAAGGATGAAACGATCTCGACGGTGCAGATCGATTTCTATCTGCCGGAGCGGTTTGGACTCGAATATATCGCCGAGGACAGCCATCCGCGCCGGCCGGTGATGATCCATCGGGGCGTGATCAGCACCCTTGAACGGATGATGGCGTTCCTGATTGAGATTTACGCCGGGGCGTTTCCGCTCTGGCTGGCGCCCGAGCAGGTACGGATCCTCCCGATCGCGGACCGCCACCTCGGGTACGGCCGCCGGGTCGCGGACGTCCTCCAGGGGCGCGGCATTCGTGTGCAGATCGACGGCAGCAGCGAGCGAACCGGACACAAGATCCGCGAAGCGCAGTTGATGAAAGTGCCGTACATGCTCGTCGTCGGAGACCGCGAGGAGCAGCAGCAGGCCGTCGCGGTCCGCAGCCGGGCCAAGGGAGACGAGGGGGTCAGCTCTCTCGCGGGCTTCGTCGACCGGGTTGTGGAGGAGGCCGCGTCGCGCGCCCGAGGCGGACCGTTCAGGGCTGGCGGGCCCGAATGTGGAGCGTGACCGTGACGGGGTCTCTCGCGACGAAGATGAACGCCCGGGGATAGGGAATCCCATAATCGGCCATGCGGACGGTCGTCTCGGCATCCGCGAGGAACTCGCGGGCCAGCGCGGTGACCATCGTCGGAAACTCCACGTCACGCGTCACGTCGCGGATCGTGAGTTGGCCGTGGACCGTTGCGGCAAAGGGCCGGACGGCGAGGCCGGGTTGGGCGCTCACGGTTCCCTTAAAAGTCATGGACGGGAACTGGCCGGTCGAAAGATACGTGGACCGCATGCCGGCATCCCGCGTTCCATCGCCCGTGGTGATCGAGGACGTGTCGATCATCGCGTCAACCCGAGCGACGTATTCCTCCCCGTCTCGTCGCGGCTCGACCACGATCCGGCCGGTGATCTTGGTGGTCCGTCCTGTGAAGCCTCCGCGATTGTCGGGGACCGAAAACGTGACTGAGGAGTCCCCCGGCACAATCTCGAAGATTCCGACGGGTAGGAGCACTACACCTTGGACGGCGGACGACATGAGCAGTGAGAGGATGATGCTCAGGCTCCCGATTGACATGAGGCTCCGTGGCATGGACCGTTCCTCCGCATCTTCACCCACTCGATGTTGCCTAGGGTCCATATCGTCCGTGTCACAGAATAGGGAGGCCGGTCGGTGACCCCCCCCGAACCTCCCCGCGGGAACGTCCGGCCGGCTCCCATGGTGTACGTCTTGCTCGGCGAAGAGGAGTGGCTCGCGGAGGAGATGCTTGGGAAGCTCCTTCACGACCTGCTGCCGGCGTCGGAGCGGGATCTCAATCTCGACAACGTCGACGCTACCGAGACGCCGTTGGCGGAGATCCTGACCCGGTGCCAAACGCTCCCGTTCTTCGGGACCCGCCGTGTGGTGGTGCTCCGTCGAGGAGAAGCTCTACGGCCGCACGACCAGGACGCGCTTGCCGGTTATCTTGAGCAGGGACCGCCGCCCTCGACGCTCATCGTGCTCGCCGAGAAGCTGGACAAACGGCGCCGGTTGTCCACTCTCCTCCAGCGGATTGCCAGGATCATCCCGTGCCGGCGGTTGGACCCGCGGGAGCTCCCCCCGTGGATCCGGGCTCGGGTGGAGACGGCAGGCAAGGCGATCACCCCAGAGGCGGTGGACGTGCTGGTCATGCTGGTGGGAGGCGCGCTGCGCGAACTCGGGACCGAGGTCGACAAGTTGGTGTCGTACGTGGGGACACGGCGTACCATCAATGAAGCCGACGTGCGCGAGGTGGCCAGTCACGTGGCCGAGTCCACCGTCTTCGAGTTGATGGATGCGTTAGGACTCCGCCAGACCGAGCGGGCCCTCAGGCTGCTCCAGGTTGTGCTCGCGGAGGAACCGCCGGTGAAAGTCTTGTTCATGCTGGGCGACCAGATCCGGATGCTGCTCCGGACCAAGGCGCTTCAAGAGCGGAACCCGGCGCCCGGCCGCCGGCCCCCGCAAGACGCCATCCGGGATGCCCTCGGAACCCGTGCGTTCCTCTACGAACGGTACCGCGCCCAGGTGGCGGCGTTCGGCCGTATGGACGTCGCGCGGGTGTTGGGAATGCTCGTGGAGGCCGACACGGAGATCAAGACCGGGACGAAGCCTCCCCGCCTCGCCCTGGAGACGCTGATCGTGGGGCTCTGCGTCTGAAGCGGGGCGGCCTCAGGCCGGCGTTGCGGTGGTGTGGTGGGCCAGGTGACGAATGAGGCGGGACTTGCTCCGCGCCGCGGCGTTGGGGTGGATGATCCCTTTGCGGGCCGCCGTGTCGATCTCATGGATCGCCGCCCGCACTTCCGCCGAGGTCACCGCGGACGCCAGGCGAGCCTGCTTGACCAGGGTCTTGATCGTGGAGCGGACCGACTGGTTGCGGGCCGTCCGCTTCACGGCCTGGCGTTTTCGCTTCAGGCCGGATTTCGAACGCTTGGCCAAACCGGCACCTCCATGACGTGAGCTCGGATCGAAAGACGCGAGGCCCATTGTAGCATAGGCTCGGGCCCAGAAACAACACGAGGTCCCTCCCGCCGGCCGCCGCGCAAGCGTGTGTTATAATGGCGGGCAAATGTCGACCGGGGCCGAGCCGGCCACGAACCATCGGGCACAAGTCTCCGGACGGCTCGCTCGGGCGGCCGGCATCATCGCCGTCAGCACCGTCGGCAGCCGCGCGCTCGGCTTGATCCGGGATGTCTTCATCGCCGCGTTCTTCGGCGCGACGTCCGCACGGTCCGCGTTCGTCATCGCGTACTCCATCCCATTTTTTGCGCAGCGCTTGTTTCTAGGCGGCATCCTCAGCGTCGTGTTTATCCCGGCGATCACCGACGTCCTGACGCGGGGCGACCCGGAGGAGACGCGGCGGGTCGTCACCAGCACCTGGAACTTGGTGTGGATCATTGGACTCGGTCTGACCGCGCTGGGGGTCGTGGCCGCTCCCGTCCTTGTCCCGATCGCTGCGCCCGGATACCTGAGCACGAATCCCCAGGTGTTGAGGACGGCGATCGACCTCACGCGGGTCATGTTCGTGTCCATGGCGTTTCTCGCGCTGTCCGGGTTCGTGACGGGGTTTCTCAACGCGCACCGGCAGTTCGCGGTCCCGGCGCTTGCGCCGCTGGTCTTCAACGTGGTGATCATCATCGGCGTCGCGGTACTCGGCAGGCCCCTCGGCATCCTCGGGGTCGCGGTCAGCTTCCTCCTCGGGTGGGCCGCGCAGTTCCTCGTGCAGCTGCCCGCCGCCTGGAAGGCCGGGCTGCGGTGGGGAACCGCGCTGGATCTAGGTCATCCGGCGATCCGTGAGATGGGCCGGCTCGCGATCCCCGCGATGCTGGGCTTGGCGGTGATCGAGATCAACTCCAACGTCGCCCGGTTCTTCGCGTCGTTTCTCCCTCCCCGCCCGGCCGTGGATTATGTCGCCGTGCTCGATTACGCGTTTACCATCAACCAGGCGCCCGTGGGCATCTTCGCGCTGTCACTGGCGACCGCCCTGTTTCCAACGATGGCCCGCCAGGCGGCGGAGGGCCCGGGGCGGTTGCGCGAGACGACATCGCTGGGGCTTCGGGGGGTCCTGTTCACGATGGTGCCCGTGATGGCCGCCATGCTGGCGTTGAGCGAGCCCCTCGTCCGGGTCGTGTTCCAGCGGGGCGCGTTCGCTCCAGAGGCGACCCACGCCGTGGCGCTTGCGCTCGTCGGGTTCGCGGTCGGGAGCGTTCCCTACGCCGCCTACTACATTGTCACGCGGACCTTCTACGCCTTACACGATACGCGCACCCCCGTGCGGATCGGGCTGTACATGATCGCGCTCAACGCCCTCCTCGACCTGGTTCTCATGCAGTGGCTTGGCCACACGGGGATCGCGCTGGCCACCTCCTTGGTGGCGATTGCGAACGTCGGGTGGCTCCTCGGGGTGTTGCGCCGGCGGATCGGCGGCGTAGAGGGGCGCGCCGTGGCGGCCACGGCGCTCCGCACGGCCATTGCGGGTGGCGTCCTGGCCGCGGTCTCCCTGGGTACATTAAGGGCAGTAGGAGGCATCGTCGACCCCACCCGATTCGCCGGGGCGGCGGCGCAGCTGATCGCGGCCCTTGTGGCTGGAGGGGTCGCCTACCTGGGGGCGTGCACGATATTAGGCGTTCGTGAGATGGCGCTCCTGCGGTCGTTCGCTGGTCGGGGCCGCGGGGAGGCGTGAGGAGCCGAGATGGGTCTTTTCTTGACACTGATCTTAAGTGGATGGTACCCTGAACGCGAGCAGCGCTAGCACTCCCCTGATGGGAGTGCTAATCTGAGGACCGCGATGGTGGACGATCTCGACGCCCGGAAACGCGGCATTTTGAAGCTGATCATCGACGACTATATCATGTCGGCTGAGCCAGTCGGGAGCGAGGCGGTCTCGACGCGGCACCGGCTCGGGATTAGCTCCGCGACCGTGCGGAATGAGATGGCGGCCCTCGAGGAGATGGGGTTCCTCCGGCACCCGCATACCTCAGCCGGGCGCGTCCCCACCGAACAGGCGTACAGGATCTATGTCGATTCGATGCTCCAGGAGGAGCAAGTGGGGCCGGCGGAGCGGACCCAGATCCGGCGGACGCTCTCCATGGCGGAGCCGGAGCGGACGATCCAGCAGGCGGCGAGAGCCCTGGCCTCGGTCACGAACTTCGCGGCGGTCGTCGCTCCCCTGAACGCGTCCGAGCAGCGCATCCGGCACCTGCATCTCATACCGCTCTCGCCCCAGCGCGCGCTGGTGGTCGTCGTGACCGACGACGGCGTGTTTGAGGGGAAGACTGCGGAGTTTCCCGAGTCGCTTTCTCCTGACGACCTGGACCGTTTGTCCCAGGCGATTACCCGCCGGATCGTCGGTCAACCGCTGCGAGATCTCACCGAGGGCAAGCTCGACGCGGCGATCGGGGATGCCGCGCTCTATCAGCGGGTCGTGACCGAGGTGGAACGCCTCGTCCGCGACCAGCGGCTCCACGCGTCGGCGCGCGTGGTGACCGACGGAACGGCGAACATCCTCAAGCAGCCGGAATTCCAAGACGTCCGCCGCGCCCAACCGGTCCTCTCCGCGCTCGAGCAGGAGGATGTCGTCGTGGAGATTCTCCGTCCGGGCCCCGTGGGGGACCGAGTCCGGATCACGATCGGCCGGGAGAACGCCCGGGAAGAGATGAGGGACTGCAGCGTGATCACCGCAGCCTACTTTCGTGAAGAACGGCCCGCCGGTGTGATCGGGATCATCGGGCCCACTCGTATGCGCTACAGCAAGGTCGTCAGCCTGGTGTCGTTCCTGGCCGATAGCCTCGGCGAAGCGCTGGGACAATCGTAGCGTCTGCGCCCGATGCCCCGCCGCGACCTCTACGAGACCCTGGGCATTTCGCGCTCGGCGACCCCTGAGGAGATCAAGCGCGCGTTTCGACAGCTGGCTCGGGAGCACCACCCCGATGTGAACCAAGACCCGCGGGCGGATGAACGTTTCAAGGACATCAACGAAGCGTATCAGGTGCTGTCGGACCCGGAGCGGCGCGCGTTGTACGACCGGACGGGCCGCACCGGATCCACGATGCGCGATGCGGGCGGGTTCGGCCCCTTCGGGGCCGGCCCGTTCGAAGATATCTTCGACATGTTCTTCGGGCGCGAGCGCGCCACGGGCGGCGAGCCGGGTCCCGAGCGGGGAAGCGACCTCCGCATCACCCTCGAAGTCACCCTGGAAGAGGCGGCGCACGGCGCCGACAAACTCATCCACGTGACGCGCGAGGAAACCTGCCCGGTCTGCTTCGGCACCGGCGCGGAAAAGGGAAGCGCCCCCGAGACGTGCCCCACCTGTCACGGCGCCGGGCAAGTGCGGTACAGCCGCCGCACCGCGTTTGGCTCATTCGCACAGATCACGACCTGTCCGCAGTGTGGAGGGCGAACGAAGGTGGTCCGCCACCCCTGCGGGGAGTGCCGCGGAGCCGGACGCGCCAACGCCAACCGGGAGATCTCCGTGAAGGTGCCCGCCGGCGTGGAAGACGGGACGCGTCTCAGGCTTTCGGGCGAAGGCGAGGCGGGAATGCGGGGGGGAGAGCGGGGCGACCTGTACGTGGACGTGGCGATCGCGACGCACCTCGTGTTCGCGCGACGCGGTCACGACCTGCACTGCGAAGTTCAGATCACGATGGTGCAGGCCGCCTTGGGAGATCAAGTCGAGGTGCCGACCCTTGACGGGTCCGCGTCCCTGATCGTCACGCCGGGATTCCAGCCCGGGAGCACGATGACGCTCCGGGGCAAGGGCATGCCGAGCCTCCGAGACGGCCGTGGTGATCTCATCGTGCACGTTCAGGTCGTCATCCCCAAGGAGCTGACGAAAGAGCAGGAACGGCTGTTGCTGCAGTTCGGAAAGCTTCGCGGGGAGCAGGTTCACCCGCCAAAGAAGACGCTGCTCGGGAAGTTTCGCCCAAGCGTTTCTTGAGCGTCCGCCGGGACGCCGCCGCCCGACCCAAGTCTGCCGGCCAACGGGCCGGCCGCACGTGGGCAGAAGTTCGGGTGGTCACCTCACCGTCCGCCGTCGAGGCGGTCGGCGCCATGCTGTGGAGCCTCGGGGTCGCCGGCGTGGCGGAGGATCGACTCTCCGGTAACGCCGTCCGCCTCCGTGGCTATCTGCTTCCGTCCCGTGCGGGGTCGCGCCTGGTCCGATCGCTGCGGGCCCGCGTCCGCGATTTAGCGAACTGCGGTCTCGATCCGGGGCCGGCATCTGTGACCAGCCGGGTCGTGGCGGCCCGGGGGTGGGCGCGCGCTTGGAGGGCCACCGCGCGGCCTCTGCGGCTGGGCCACTTGGTTGTGGCGCCGACCCGCATCCGCGTGCCTGCGCGTCCCGGCCAGATCGTCATCCGGATCGACCCCGGCATGGCGTTCGGGAGCGGGGCGCACGCGAGCACGCGCCTCTGCCTCCGCGCGCTCCTTCGCTATCTCCGATCGACCCAAGGCCGCCCGACCGTGGTCGATGTCGGGACCGGATCGGGGATCCTCGCGATCGCGGCGGCCCGCTTGGGCGCCGGACAGGTGTGGGCCCGCGATGTCGATCCGATCGCGGTCTCGGTCGCGCGCGCGAACGTCCGGGCAAACCGCGTCGCGCACATCGTCCGCGTGACCCAAGGGGCGGGAGTGGGATCGGTCCCGGCCCGATGTGATCTGGTCGTCGCCAATATCATCGCGGACGCCGTCATCGAGCTGCTTCAGGAAGTTCGGGGGAGGATCGCGCCGCACGGGGTGTTCGTTGGGTCCGGGATCGTGGAGGATCGCCTGGGCGCGGTCCTCGAGGCCGCCGCCGCGGCCGGTCTCGAGCGGACCGACCTCCTGGCCTCCGGGGAATGGCGTGCTGTGGTCTTGAGCGCTCCGGGAACTTTTTCTCGACCCCTCCGTCTAACCGTCAGAACGGAGGTGAAGCGTGACCGGTGAGGACCTGCTGATCGCCCAGAGCCGCGGTGGCGATACCCGCGCCTTCGACCTCCTGGTCGAAAAGTATCAAGACCGCGTCTATGACTTGGCATACCGGATCACGGGCCACCACGCCGATGCGCAGGACGCAGCTCAGGAGGCGTTTGTCAAAGCCTACCTGGCGCTTGGGACGTTTCGCGGCGACGCGGCGTTCTCGACCTGGCTGCACCGGATTGCGGTCAACGCCGCCTATGATGCCGTCCGGCGCCGTCCGCCGGCGGGCTCCCAGCCTGTCGAGGCGGCCGCGGCCGCCGTCGATCCTCTCGGCGATCGAGCGGAACGCGTCGAGGCCCGGGGGCGAATCCTCCTAGCCATCGCCGCGTTGCCGCTCGAGCAGCGGGCGGTCGTCGTCTTGAGAGACATCCAAGGGTGGAGCTACGAGGAGATCGCCGCGATCGCGGAGATCCCCCTGGGAACCGTCCGATCACGGCTGGCCCGAGGCCGGGAAGCGCTCAAGGCCGCGCTGGCCGACCTCGCCCCGGTGGATTCTCGCGCGTATGCTGGAGGGAACGCATCATGACATCTGGTCACGTGAGCGAGTTGTTGTCTTCCTACATCGATGGCCGGGTGAGTGTGGAGGAGCGGGAGCGCATCGGCCGGCACCTCGAGACCTGCGCGGCATGCCGGGGAGACCTGGCCGCCCTGCAAGGGGTCGTGGGACTGCTCCACTCGGTCCCGCCGGTCACCGCCCCCGAAGAGCTCCGGGCGGTGATCCGCGCGCGCGTCGAACACGGCGGGATCCCGCCGGCCCACGGACGCCTGGGGCATCTTCCGAACCTCCGATGGCCTCGCCTCGCGACCACGTGGCGTCCGATTGCCGCCGCGGTGGCCGTCGTGGTGATCGGCGTGTTCGCGGTGAACCTCCTGGGGCCACAGCTTCCCCGCCTCGGCGAGCGACGGGAGACTGGGCAATCGACGTCCACCGTCTCGCTGCTCGAGGCGTCAAAGGACGCCGCCGGAAGGCCGAGCGCCGCCAACCGGGCGGCGGTGTCCCAGCCGAATAGTCCTCCTGCGGCCGTCACATCACCGGATGCGTTCATGAGGAGCGTGATTCGCACCGCCCGGCTGACGGTGGAAGTGGACCGGTATGACGCGGGCGCTCGGCGGCTGCTCGACATCGCCGAAGGGGCCGGCGGGTTCATCGCGGATTCCTCGTACGGCGAGGACGACGGCCGCCCCCGGGGGGAGTTCACCCTTCGCGTGCCCGCCGGCCGATTCGCCGCCGCCATCAAGGACGTGGAGACGATGGGCACGGTGCGCCAGCGGCAGATCAGCGCGCAGGATGTGACGGAAGAATACGTGGATCTCCAGGCCCGGCAGCGCAACCTGGAGCGGCACGAACAACAACTGCTGACCTTCATGGACCGGGCGACCAAGGTCCCCGACCTGCTGGCGGTCGAGCAGGAGTTGTCGCGGGTGCGGGGCCAGATCGAGCAGATCACGGGTCGCCTGCGGTATCTCGCGCACAATGTCGAAATGGCGAGCATCACCGTGGTCCTCTCCGAGCACCCCAAGAAAGGCCACGCCGGCCTCTGGGACTTCGACGGGACGCTCGCGAAGATGCAGGGGGCGTTCCTGGCGACGGTGCAGCAGATCTTCGCCGCCGCCGAGCGCGTGCTCGTGCTGGCGAGCACGCTGCTCCCGGTTGGCGCACTCGCGGGTGTCGTCTGGGCGGTGTTCCGCCGTACCCGACAATCGAAAGCCGGAGCGTGACGATCGGGCCGGCCCTGCGCTTGCAATTCTCATCCAACCCTCTACAATAAGAGGTCAGAAGCGGACCATTAACGATCTCCGGGAGGGATCGATGGTGCGTGGACGGCGGAGCATTATCGGACCTCTTTGATAGGCCGCGGGGAGCCCGCCGGGCTCCCCTTTCGCACGCCCATACGGGGCACCACCTCCGCATCCATCTGCCCAACGGGCCGGGAAGACATTTGCATTTTTATGAGACGATTGAGTATAATTATGCATAACGGCGGTTCGGGGAGGGTGGCGTGCGGGCCAGGGTGGCTCTGGAAGACGGTCTGATGCTCGTCGGCCGGTCCATCGGGGCGCCGGGATGGACCGGGGGAGAGGTCGTGTTCACGACGGCGATGACCGGATACCAGGAGGTGCTTTCCGATCCATCCTACCGCGGTCAGGTCGTCACGATGGCCTACCCGCTGATCGGCAACTACGGGATCAGTAGTGAGGCGTGGGAGTCTTACCAGCCGCACGTCTCCGGGTTCATCGTCAGCGAGGCGGCGCACCGGCCGCATCATTGGAGATCGGAAAGCTCGCTCGCCGCGTTCCTGGCCCACTGGAAGGTGGTGGGGATCGGTGGCGTAGACACGCGGCGGCTGGTGAGGCACCTTCGGACCCAGGGCCTGCAGCGTGGCGTGATCTCGACCGAAGAGATCCCCGACGCCGACTTGATCGATCGCGCGCGCGGCCTGCCGGAGATCGGGACGCTCGATCTCGTCGGGGAGGTGTCCATCCGCGAGCGCCAGCATCACCCGGGGCCCGGCCCGCGGATGGCCGTGCTCGACTGCGGACTGAAGTGGGGCATCCTCGAAAACCTGCGGCGGCACGGGTGCGACACGTGGGTGCTTCCGCACACGACCACCGCGGAGGAGATCCTCGAGCTCCGGCCGGCCGGGCTCGTCTTGTCACCGGGGCCCGGTGATCCGAGACGTCT
>DASSXJ010000063.1 GCA_035703895.1 bacterium
TGGCAGAAGGACCGTGCCGCCGGATGGCGGACCATGCGGTCCGTGGGGTCCGGCTACCTGGGCATTGTTATCGCGGTCGCTGCAGGAGTTGTGGTGGGAGCGCCGCTGCTGACACATGTGTTGGGTCCAGGTCTACCGCCGTCAACTCGCCCGCTCGTGACCCAGCTGATCCGGGCGTTCAGCGTGGGGTTTGTCTTCTGGGCCATGTATTCCGCGCTGGCCGGTGTGTTGAACTCGCGGAAGACATTTATCGTCCCGGCGTGCGGGCCGATCATGCTCAACGCCACGATCCTCGTGGTGTTGCTGGTGGCGGGCCGCCGGCTGGGCATCGCCGCCCTGGCGTTGGGGACCGTGCTCGGGATGTTCATGCAGTTCCTGATCCAGGTGCCGTTTGTCATCGGTTCATGGGCCAAGGAGTCAAGCGAGGTCACGACAACTCCCGGCGGTCAAAAGCGTGTGTGGGCCATGGTGGGACCGTTGCTGCTGTTCGGATTGCTGAGCCAGGCACCTACGGTGGTGGACAAGGCCGTGGCCTCCGGCCTGGCTCAGGGCAGCGTCTCCGTCCTGGCGTTCGCCCAGAAACTCATGTCGCTTCCGATTGGCCTCTTTGTGGGCGCGGTCGCGACCGTATTCTACACGTCGCTCTCCGAGGCGTGGGCCAGGAAAGATCCTAGCGCCGCTGCCGATGAGTTGGCGCTGGCGATGGGGGTGACGCTGCTCCTGGCGATCCCCGCTGCGGTCGGGTTGGCGGTCCTCAGTCACCCCATCGTGCAGTTCGTCTTTCAGCACGGACGATTCGACGCGGTGGCCGCCGCCCTCACGTCCCATGCCCTGGTCTTTTATTGTCTTGGGCTGCCGCTGGTCGCAGTGAACCTCGTGCTGCTGCGGAACGCATACGCGTCTGAGGATATCGTCTCCCCCCTCAGAGGGTATGTGGCGGCGCTGATCGTGAATGCGGCCGGCGACTGGATTCTCTCACGCGTGATGGGGCCGGCAGGAATCGCGCTGGCGAGTTCGCTCGGCGCGATCACGCTCGCGTTGTCCCTCATCCTCTCGTGGGACGGACACTTTCGCATCGCGGTTGGCCGCGCGTTACGTAATTCGCTGAGCACGGTGCTGGTGGGGACCGCGCTCATGGGCGGAATGGTCGTGGTCCTCTCATCGGTTCTCGGCCGGCGGCCGGTCTGGTTTCAGCTGCTCGTGCCGGGCGTGCTCGGCCTCGCAGTGTATGTGCTCATGCTGGCCGTCACGCGTCCGCGTGAGATCGGATTATTGGTGGCCAAAGCGGGACTCTCGACTGAGCCTGGGCGGGCCGTCCGCCGGACGTCGGCCTGAATTTTTCGCCTGCGAGGACACTGGGGTAGGTGGAGTGACGTTTCGAAACGCATCGGTCGATCCCGCGCAATATTGGGAAGAGCGGGCGCGCACCCGCGGTGCTATCGCTGCAGACTACCGCGACCCCGTGCTTCGGGCATTCGAGACGCCGCTGCGCCGGCGCGCGTTTTTCGCCAACGTCCCTTGGTGGAACGGCATCCGGGTTTTGGACGTCGGGACGGGAACCGGCGAATGGGCGATGGAGTTTTGGCGGCGCGGGGCCACGGTCGTCGGGATCGATATCAGCCCAGGGATGATTCAGACGGCCCGCGAGGCCGCGGCGCGGGGCCAGGCCGAGATCCGGTACGAGGTCGGGAAAGTGCAGGAGTTGCCCGAAGAATTCCAAGGGCGGTTTGACATGGTCGCGTCGATCACGGTGCTCCAGCATCTGCTCACCGACCGCGACGTCGCCGAGGCCCTTGCGAAATGTGCGCGCGCGCTTCACCCCGGCGGCCTGCTCGCGTGCATCGAGAACACCATGGGGGGCCCTCGGTTGTGGCGCAACACCTACATGACGTTTCGAAGCCGCGCGCAATGGCTCCGCCACTTTCGCACGGCCGGGTTTACCGTGGAACGGGTTGTTGCCGTGAGGCGCGTCCCCCTTATTTTATTCCTCTACCGGGTGTACGCTCGGATTCGCTGGTCGTCCGGCCTGCCGGCCTCGCTCACGTGGGACGGGCGAATCTGGTGCCGCCTCCTGTGTACGGTAAACGAATCGCTCGCCCGTATCCTCCCCGGGGGGGTGGGATCGGATCTTACGCTATTCTTACTGAAACGCAGTTGAAAGGGCCCGGCCCGGCGACCGAAGGCCACAACGCGGACGTTGCCGCGCGGTGGGAGGCGATCTGGCGCCGGCTGGAGCGTGCACAGAGCGGACAGCACTGGGCGAAGGCTGTCGTCAACAAGATCCTGGGGGACGCGGTGTCCCGGTTTTGCCTTCTCTTCCTGGTGCACCACGGCATCGCCGGCCGGATCGGCTGTCGCGTGTTGGAGGCGGGAAGCGGCTCCGGAGGAGTCTCCCTCGCGCTGGCCCGCCGGGGCGCCAGGGTCGCGCTCGTCGATGTCTCGGCGGCGGCGGTCCAGTACAGCGCGGCGCGTTTTTCCCGCGCGGGTTTGCCGGGATCGGTTCAGCAGGGGGACGTCTTCGCGCTCCCTTTTCGCGACGATAGTTTCGATCTGGTCTGGAACGCAGGCGTGATCGAGCACTTTCTCCCCGCGCAGCGGAGCGCTGCGCTGCTCGAAATGGTCCGAGTCTGCAAACCAGAAGGGCGGATTGTTGTGCTGGTGCCGTGGCGAGGAGCCCCGTTCTACCGGTGGGGAAAGGCTGTCGGAGAGCGCAGAGGGGAGTGGAATCCGGGCTATGAGGAGCCCCTCGAGACGATGATGGACCTCTGGCCCTCGGATCGCGTCTCGGTGCTCTTTGAGCGCCGGTGTGGCTTTCTGCTTCAGTTCTACTTTTTGAAGCATCTACTGCCGGCGCAGCCTAAGGCATTCCGATATGCGTGGCGGGGGATCGTTGATATCGCTAATTGGCTGCTGTGGCCTCTGAACCGTCTTCCCGGCTTCATCTTGGCCTGCGTCGTTGTGAAGCGCACGCCGGGGGACCCGGTGCGGTGAACGACCGGGCCCCCGAGTCAGGGATTCACGAATGGCTCCCTTCGGGGCGATCCGGTCCTGCGATTGACAAGGAACTATGTCGAGGTCGGCGAACTCCCTACAAACAATCAGCGATCGCGCGACAGAAATCGCAGGGAGCCTGGCGCGTCCGCGCGCCACGCCTGATTGCTTCTAGTCGGCGGCCTTGTAGCCCGATGATACGATCTCACACGCCGGTTGTTGGTGGAACAGTTGCTGCGCCGAGGGAAGCGCCGCCAGCCGTTTGCGCGCGCGCATTAGTGCGTTCAAGATGGGACGTGCGATGAATACACTGATCGCTCCATCGGTTCTGGAGCGCATGCGGCGCCCGGTGACGGGGCGCGTCCGGATGACGTTCTTCATCGTCGGAGACAGCGTGTTGCTGGTTCTTTCGTTGTTGACGGCGGTGTGGCTTCGTTTCGACGGGGTGATCGCCCCTCAGGTCGCATCCCAGCTTCCGATCGTGGTGGCACTCAGCCTTGCCATCAAGATCGCCGTTTTCGCCATCCAGGGGCTCTACTCACTGAGTTGGTCCCAGGTGGGATTGGAAGATTTGTTCGTGGTCTTTCGAGGCGTCACCCTCGGATCGGCGTTGTTTTGGGTCGCCGTGTTCATTCTGAAGCACAACCAGGTGTTGGAGGGTTTTTCACGTTCGGTCCTCTTGGTGGATTACATCATCACGCTCCACGCCATTGGTGCGCTTCGTATCGGGCCGCGGGTCTACAGCCATATGATCGACCGCTCGCTGGCACGTGGACGGGCTGCTCTTATCGTCGGCGCCGGCGCGGCAGGCGAACAGCTGAGTCGATCGCTCCGCCAGACTCCCGCCTCTGGCTACATGCCGGTGGGCTTCGTCGATGACGATCCGGGTAAGCTGGGCACCGTCATCCACGGTCTGCGGGTTCTGGGAGATCGGCGGCAGCTACCGTCGATTGTGCGCGAGTACCACGTCGAGGCCGTGCTCATTGCGATTCCCTCCGACACATCCCGCGTGACCCGCCAAATCGTCTCGGCGGCACGCGACGCCGGCGTCCGCGAGATTCGCATCGTCCCGGCGTTGGACACGATACTCGAAGGTCAGACCAGCTTCACAGACCTGCGGGAGGTGCAACTCGCCGACCTGTTGGGACGCCAGGTTGTGCACATTGACACCCCCGCCGTCAAGCAGTGGATCGAAGGCCGTACCGTGATGGTAACGGGGGCCGGCGGCTCGATCGGGTCTGAACTGTGCCGGCAGATCGCCGGTTTCAATCCTCGCGAGATCATCCTCACCGACTGCGACGAGACCGGCCTGTTCTGGGTCGAACAGGAGATGCAGCGGTTAGGACAACCGGCCGCGACCCAGTTGGTCGACGTACGCCACGCCGCCGTGGTGCGCGAGGTCTTCGGGCGGGTCCGGCCCCAAGTGGTGTTCCACGCCGCCGCCTATAAGCATGTCGCGCTGCTGGAGCAGCATCCAGAGCAGGCCGTGTCTACCAACATTCTCGGGACGCTCGCGGTGGCGACGGCGGCTTCGCAGACCGGTGTGGAGAAGTTCGTGATGGTCTCCACGGACAAGGCGGTGAACCCAACCTCGGTGATGGGGGCCACCAAACGGGTGGCGGAGCAGGTGTGTCTAGCTCTCAACGGCCGGGGACCCACGCGGTATATGTCGGTCCGGTTTGGGAACGTGCTGGGAAGCCGTGGCAGCGTGATTCCTTTGTTCAAGGAGCACATCCGTCGCGGTGAGCCGCTCACGATCCGAGGGCCGAATATGCGGCGCTACTTCATGGCGGTCTCGGAGGCCGTGCAGTTGGTGCTGCAGGCCGGCGTTTCGGGAAAAGGCGGAGAGATCTTCGTTCTTGATATGGGCGAGCCGATTCAGATCGCGGATTTGGCACGGGAGTTCGTTCGCCTCTCGGGTCTAGAGCCAGATCGAGATGTGCCCATTGTGTTTGTGGATCCGAAGCCGGGGGAGAAGGAGCATGAGGATCTGCTGGCTGCCGAGGAGGGCACACTCGCCACTCCCCACGACCGCCTCTTCGTCGCGCGAGCGACACCGGTGGCTGATGCCGATCTGCTCTTCCGGCACCTGCGAGCCCTCGAGGAAATGGTTCGGGGACATGACTTGGAGGGGATCCTGCGGATGCTGCGTGTCCTCGTTCCCACGTATTCTCCCTCGGAATTGCTCCGGCGGGGTGCGACGGCCACCCCATCGATCTAATCACGATTGCAGGCGAAGAAGACAGCGTGTCAAGCCCCAAGCGGTCGGTGACCGCTCCCGCGCGGTTCTCGTTGAGCCTTGCCGAGAAGGGCTTGACGGAATCGCTTCTCATCCTGGCGACGGCACTGACGGTGTACTGGCAACCGTTCACGCGGCAGACGCCGCTCAAGCCCAGCGACGTTCTCTTCTTGGCCGGCCTGGCTGCGTGGGGGCGTTACGTCCTGTACACGAAGCGCGTCCCGTCTCTCCCGGCGGGCCTCACACCGTCTTTGCTTGTCTTGTTCGGATCCATCCTGGCGGCAACGATCATCGGATACTCTCGATACGCGTTGCCGATGAGCTGGACGGGGGCCATTCTGCTTGACCGTCTCGCCGTGGACATGCTGCTATTTTTCGCGGTGTACACCCTGCTGCAGGCAGACGGCGCGTTTTGCAAGAAGATGTGTCTGGCCTTCCTCTCGCCGATCGTACTCTTTGCTCTCCTGTTGGTTCCCAATGTCGCCGCCATGATGTGGGAGGGAGGAGGCGAGCCTCGGTTTCAAGGGCTGACCCAGAACGCCAACACCGCATCCAAGGCGTTCGTCATCGGCTTTTCGTTCGCGTACGCACTGGCGATCCACGAGATGGTCTCGCGGCGGCGCATTCGGGGGGTTGCCTATGCGCTTGTCTCCGCCGGTATGGTTGTGCTCATTCTATGGAGCCACTCGAGAGCGTACCTCGTCTCCACATTCGTCTGCGCAGTACTGGCGGCGGCCATGAACGCCTCCCACCTTACCCTGCCGCGATTTAAGGTGGTCGCCGTCACTGCCCTCGCGTACATTATCATTGCTACGGTGATCCTGGTCCTGGCTCCCCGGTCATTGTCGACGCTCTGGGCTCGGATAGGCCCCTCTCAAGTAGGCGTTCTCGAAAAGTTACGAGAGGACCCTCATATCGTCGCCGCCGGCTACTACTCGAGGCTTCTCGCAACTCACCCCTTCGGCCTGGGGGTCAACTTCGAAACACGGTTCTTGGTTCACGTCCCCTCGACCGGGGAACTCGCGGGGACAAACACCATCCTGGACATTCCCGTGTACGGAGGCATCGGAGCGATCGTAAGTCTTGGCTATCTCGGGTTTCGTGTCGTCTCCACCATGAGGCGCAAATTGGTGGTCGGAGACGAGCCACACCTTCATTACGCGATCGGTGCGGTTGCCGCACTCAGTGGTCTCTGGATCGCAGCGATACCACTCGGCTCCCCCATTTTTGACTATCAGTTCTGGATCCTGCTGGCAATTGCACTGCAGTAGAACACTAAAGCCACCGCGCATTCCGGTGGCAGGCCAAGGCCGCGAGCGTGGTCCGTTGGCGCAGGAGGGAAGTATCGCCGAACCAATGAAAAAGGGGTGGCTGACTACTTGAGCCCTGCCGTGGTCCGAGGGGGCAACGTACTCGATGAAAGACCTGGTGATTTCCGTGGTTGGGCTCGGCAAGATCGGATCCCCACTGCTCGCCTGCTTCGCGGCGTGCGGCTATCGCGCCATCGGCGTCGATCTCAACGAGCGGTCTCTGGCTCTCATCCGGGATGGACGCGCTCCCGTTCCGGAGCCGCACGTGAAAGAACTCTTCCAGACACATCGCGACCGCATATCGGTGACCGCGGATTGCGTTGCGGCGGTCGTGGACTCCGGGATGACGTTCGTCGCGGTGCCCACCCCGAGCGAGCGGGACGGGACGTATTCGCTCAAGCACGTCCTGGCGGTGTGCGACCAGATCGGAGACGCCCTCAGGCAGAAACCCGAGTTCCATGTCGTGGTGGTCACGAGCACGGTGCTTCCCCAGGATATGGAGACGAACGTCTTGCCGGTATTAGAGAAACGGTCCGCGAAGGTCTGCGGCCGCGAGTTTGGCCTCTGTTACAGCCCTGAATTCGTCGCGATCGGCAGCGTCGTCCGCGACCTGCAACACCCCGAGTTCGTCCTGATCGGCGAGTCCGACGAGCGGTCGGGAAGCATGCTGGAGCGGGTCTCCCGGGACCTCGTGGGCGACAGCGTTCCCATGGTGCGCATGAATTTCGTCAACGCGGAACTCGTCAAGATTGCGGTGAACACGTTCGTGACGACAAGAATCTCCTACGCCAACATGCTTGCGGAGGTGTGCGAGCACATCCCCGGGTGCGATGTCGATGTCGTGACGTCCGCCATGGGCCGGGACAGTCGCATTGGGTCACGATATTTGAAGGGGCGCCTGGGGTATGGTGGGCCGTGCTTCCCGCGTGACAACGTCGCGTTCAGCGCCATGGCGCGCAGGCGGGGTGTGGAGGCGACGCTGGCCGACGCCACAGACGCTGTCAACCGCCGGCAGGTGAAGCGGATACTGGATCTGATCCGCCCCCACGTCCGCCCCGGAGAGGCCGTCGGAGTGCTTGGGCTGACGTACACTCCCAACACCGATGTGGTGGAGGAGTCGCAGGGGCTGCAAATCGCGAAGGCGATGGTGGATGAGGGGTTCCACGTCATCGTGTATGATCCCCTCGGGATGCCGAACGCGCGGGGCGTCTTGGGTCCCACGGTCGAGTACGCACCCTCCGCGGAGGAATGTATTCGGACCGCCCATCTGGTAGTGGTCGCCACTCCTTGGGACGAGTTCAAGAGGCTAGAACCCCAGCAGTTCGAGCGCCATCCACACCGTGTGGTGTTCGACTGCTGGAGGATACTTCCCGCAGAGGACATGGGCCGGGTGACGGACTATGTCACGATTGGGCAGGGCCGTGCGCCCCGATTGGTGACGAACCCCAGGCGCTGACCCGTTCGGGAGCGTCCTACGACAGGGTGATCAGCTTGGTCCCCTCGAAGTCGAACCGAAAGCGCACCTCATGCAGTCCAGCGTCGTGCATCGCGCGCCGGAGGCGCCGTTTGTCCTCAGCATAAAACATCAAGAACCCGCCGCCGCCCGCGCCGATGAGCTTGCCACCCACGGCACCGTGCCGCCTGGCCAGGTGGTACCATTCGTCGATCTGATCGTTGCTCATGAGGTCGGTCCGTTTCCGTTTTCGATCCCAGTGCGTGTTCATCAACTCCGCGAACCGCCCCAGGTCGCCCTCCTCGAGGGCTTCCTTGCTCTTCACGCCGATGTCCTTTACGAAGTGCAACTCTCCCACCATCGCCGGATCGTCGCCTTTGGTCTTGTCGTCCTGTTCTTGGAGGATGCCCGATGCCGACCGTGAGTATCCGGTGAAGAAGAGCAAGAGATTGTCCTCGAGGTTGTACAGCGTGTCCGTGTCCAGCTTCAACGGAACCGCCTCGACCCGGTCGTCGGGACGGAACTCCAGACACGTCAGGCCGCCGTACGCGGCAATGTATTGATCCTGTTTCCCGATCGGTCTTCCTAGGATATCGATCTCGAGGTGGCAGGCCTGCTCGGCGAGTTCCCGCGGGTGAATGAGGTCTTTCTTGAGCGCGTGGAGCGCTTTGAGCAGCGCTGTGGTGAAGCTTCCGGAGGACCCGAGCCCCGTCCCCGCCGGGATGTCGGCGAGGCTCGTGATTTCCAGGTGCGGTGCCGCGTCGACCGTCAGCCTCAAGGCCTCCCGGATGATATCGTGTTGCACTTCGTCGACGGTTCCCACGCGCTCCATGCGGGAGTACTTGATGATCAATTCTTGGGCGAACGTCTGGTGGAGGGTGATGTACACGTACTTGTCGATGGCCCCGCCAATGACAAACCCGCCAAATTTCCGGTAGTATGAGGGGAGGTCGGTCCCGCCGCCCCCAAGGGAGATTCTCAGCGGACTACGCGTGATGATCATGAACGCCGTCAACCACCCCGCTGATGCTTCGCTAGAGTGACACGCTTCCCTCTTCAGTGCGGACCCGGATGGCAGGTTGGCATTGCGGGGCAGGGAAGGTGACCCGCTGCAATGAATTGAGTGGCGCTACCAGCTATCTTTCGTAACGGAGGCCGGGCATGTACGCCATCGTGTTGGCCGGGGGAAAGGGCGAGCGGCTGCGTCCTTTTACCGAAGACCGGCCGAAACCCATGGTGGAGATTATGGGGATCCCGATGCTGGGGTTCCAGTTTCAGTGGTTGCAGGGGCAGGGTGTGACGGACGTGATCGTCTCCTGCGGGTACCGCCATGAGGTCGTGGAGGCCTACTTCGGCAACGGAGAACGGATGGGGCTGCGCATCCGGTACGCGGTTGAGGAGGAGCCGCTGGGGCGCGGGGGAGCGTTGCGCCTGGCGCTCGGGCAGGTCCCTCAGGACGAGGACCTGGTGATCGCGACGAACGGGGACGTGATCACGAATCTCAAGCTGGGCCCGGTCCTCGAGGCTCATCGGGCGGCCAAACGGCTGGCCACGATCGTCCTCACCCCCTTTGTGAGCCCCTACGGGATCGTGGAGATCGACGGGGACGACCGGGTGACGCACTTTCGGGAGAAGCCTGAGCTGCCGTACTGGATCAACGCCGGTATTTACGTGCTCTCGCGCCAGGTCCGAGATCACCTACCGGAGCGCGGGGATCATGAGCTGACGACCTTTCCTGCCCTCGCCGGTGCCGGAAAGCTGGGCGCGTACAAGTCGGTCGCGTACTGGCGCGGCGTCGATACCATCAAAGACGTCAACGAGGTGGCCGCTGAGATGCAGCGGCGCCTGATGAGCCTCTTCCGCGAAGGGTAGGACCTCAGTGAACGCCATCATCCCCGTCGCCGGGCGCGGGAAGCGCCTCCGGCCACACACACACACCCAGCCCAAGGTGCTCATGACCGTGGCCGGGAAGCCGATCCTGGCCTATATCCTCGACGAACTCAAAGGGCTGGGGGTCGAAGAGATAGTGCTCGTCGTGGGCTACTTAGCGGAGAAGATCGAGGAGTACGTTCGCGAGCACTACGGGTTCCGCACGCATGTTGTCTATCAGGCCGAGCCGATGGGGAACGGGCACGCCGTGTATCTCGCGCGCCAATACCTCGCGAGCCCCACGCTCATCGTCTTCGGCGATACCATCTTCCAGGCCGACCTGCGCGCGGCGTCGGCGCTCTCCCACTCGGGGATCGGCGTCCATCGCGTCCAGGACCCGCGGGCGTTCGGCGTCGTGGAGCTCGACGGGGCCGGCTTTGTCCGCCACCTCTGGGAGAAGCCCGAGATCCCACCCAGCGATTTGGCTGCGGTCGGGGTCTATCTGATTCAGCGTCCCGCGCCGTTTCGCCAGGCCCTCGAGCGGCTGGTCGACGGTCAGCACATGGTCAACGGCGAGTACTGGCTGGCCGATGCGCTGCAGATGATGATCGATGCCGGGGAGCGGCTCAAAACCTTTTCCATCGAGCAGTGGTACGATTGCGGGACGCCCGACGCCCTCTTGCAGGCCAACCGGGCGTTGCTGGATCATGATCCGCCGCCGGCTGCGGTCATCCCCGGCTCGGTGATTATCTCGCCCTCGTCGGTCGCGAAGACCGCCGTCGTAGAAGGGTCGGTGCTGGGACCGTACGTCACCATTGCCGACGGCGCCCGCGTCATCAACGCGGTCATCCAGGAAAGCATCATCAACGCGAACGCGCGGGTAGAGAACGTGCTCCTGGAGCACTCCATTATCGGGGACAACGCGTTGGTGACCGGCCGCCGCGCCCGGATCAACCTCGGTGACAGTTCCGAGATCGAACTGACTTGAACGCCCCCCGGGTTTCCAAGAACAGCCAACCCAGACACAACCCGCCCAGCACGTCGGACAGCCAGTGGTCTCCCAAGTACACGAGGGCGGTCATCATACCGAGGATGAGCAGCCCCGCGACCCAGCGGGCACCCTGAAGGCTCGTCCACGCCAGGAGCGTCGTTCGGAGCGTATGTCCAGAGGGGAAGCTGTACGGTATGTCTGCCCTGAGGCCGATCTGGATCACGGGACGCTGGAACTCTGCTGTGGGCCCCGGGTGAATGATCAGGTACTTCAAGGTGACCGCCAGCAGGCTCGCCAGAGATAACCCCACGGCGAGCCACAGGATCCCGAGCCCCGAATCGCGGCGCATCAGCCAGTACAGGCCCGCGGCGAGCACGACGGCAGGAATGACGAGTTCCGCGTTTCCGAAAAACACGACGGCCGACGCGAGATAGTCGGGGGCCGGAGCCGCCCGCTGAAGCCAGGTCGTGGCCGCCTCGTCCAGCCGATGCATCATTGGAAGCGAAGACCCCCACACAAGGACGCCGAACACGATCAGCGCCCCACCGATCCGGAACGGCCTCACCGAGTCAGCGTCCGTGCCGGCGTTTCCGGGTGGCGAGGGGGCGGGCCGCGTTCGCCGCGTGACGGCCCGAGGCGGCGGTCGATTCCATGGCCGTCATCAGGTACCGGGTCACTATGTGGCTGACGGCCAGATGCGCATCCTCCACGATCTGGTAGTTTTCGCTCGGCACGACGAGCGCGAGGTCGGCGAGGTCCCGCATCGCCCCTCCGGGCCGCCCGAGGAGCCCGATCACGACCGTCCCGATCGATCGCGCTGCCTGGGCGGCCGCCACGACGTTGGGCGAGTTTCCGCTCACAGAGCAGAAGACCGCCGCGTCGCCCGGCCGGGCTAGGGTGACGATCTGTTCCGCAAATACCCGCTCGTACCCGTGGTCGTTGGCCCACGCGGTGATCACCGGCCCGGCGTCGTTCAGGGCTCTCGTCCGGACGCGGAGCGCCGCTCGACGTGGGTCGCGGCCGAGGGTGGACTTGCCCAGGTCGAGCGCCATGTGCGACGCCGTCGCAGCGCTGCCGCCGTTTCCCGCGATCAGGATCTGTCCGCCGGACTCGGCGACGGCCCAGAGCCGTTCGGCGATTTCAGCGATCCGGTCTGCCTGGAGTTCCCGGAGGCATTCCTGAAGTCGCGCGAGATACCCCTGGACAATGGGCAGCGCGGCTGACGCCGTGTGCGGCCGGTGGAGAGCACGTTCCTGTTTCATCATAAGGACTCCAACGGTGGTACGATTCGAGACGATGCCATGCCGATCCCACCCTAGCATACTCTACCCGATTCTCCGCCCGCTCGCGACATGCCACCGTGCCTCTTTTGCCTCGTGTTGACAGCCTGGCTCGGAACCACGTAAAATGAAAGCCCGCGGCCGTCTTGCGAGCGGCGGCGGTCATTTTTTGGAGGACGTCGAATGCGAACGACCCTCATGTCGACGAGCCCGGCGGGCCAGTGGTTTCTCGTCGATGCCAAAGGGCAGGTGCTCGGCCGGTTGGCCAGCCGGATTGCCTCGGTGCTGCGAGGCAAAGCCCGGCCGACGTTCACCCCGTCGATGGGGGGGGACTACGTGATCGTCGTGAACGCCGAGAAGATCCGCCTGACGGGGCGGAAGGCCCAGCAGAAGATGTACTATCGCCACTCGGGGTATCCGAGCGGGATCCGGGCCACTCCGGCCGGTAAGTTGCTTCAGCAGCATCCCGAGACCGTCATCCGCGAGGCGGTGCGTGGGATGTTGCCCAAGAACCCGCTGGGGCGCGAGTGTCTCCGCAAGTTGCGGATCTATCGGGGTGAGGGGCACCGGCACGCCGCCCAGCGGCCCACGGCGCTTCAACTGATCGCGAGTCGGGAGCGTGACGCGTGATGGACGGGTCGGGGCAGGTCACCACCTCCGGCGGTCGCAAAGAGGCGATTGCGAGGATCCGGATGATCCCCGGCAGCGGCGCGATTGTGGTCAATGGCCGTCCGGTGGACAAGTATTTCCCCAAAGGGCCGCTCCAGACAGCGATCCACCAGCCGCTCGTCGTCGCGAACGCCGAGGGCCGGTTCGATGTGTTCGCCAAAGTCACCGGGGGCGGCGTAGTGGGGCAGGCCGGCGCGATCCGCCATGGGATCGCGCGGGCACTATTGACGCTCGATGCCGAGTTGCGATCTCCGCTGCGGAAGGCCGGGCTCTTGACGCGGGATCCGCGGACCAAGGAGCGCAAGAAGTACGGTCACAAACGCGCGCGGAAGGGGTTCCAGTACTCGAAGCGGTAACCGAGAGGGCGCTTGGGTCTGCGCAACCACCTAGGAGGGTACCCACCCTAGGTGACAGGGGTCCCCACTCAGCCCGGCGAAACACGTCTGGGGCGCGGCGGCGCCCCTTTTCGCTCGCGCCGGTTGGGCCTGTCGGGCACGGGGAGGGTCAACAGAGTCGTGCGGGGCCGGGACTTTCTCAGCACTCGAGATCTTACCCCCGAGGAATTGCACCGCCTCCTCGACGGCGCCGCTGAGCTGAAAGCCCGAGCTCGAGCCGGAGATCACCCGACGCCCCTCCGCGGTAAGGTGCTTGCGCTCGTCTTCGAAAAGCCGTCGCTGCGAACCCGGACGACGTTTGAGACGGGGATGTTTCAATTGGGGGGCGCCGCGGTGTACCTCGGGCCCCACGACATCCAGATGGGATCGCGAGAGACTCCGGCGGACGTGGCGCGGAACCTCGAGCGGTGGGTGGATGGGATCGCGGCGCGCGTGTTCGCCCACGCCACGGTGGAGGCGCTCGCCGCGCACGCCCGCATTCCTGTGATCAACGGTCTCTCCGATTGGGAACACCCCTGCCAGGCGCTGGCGGCGCTGCTGACCGTCCGAGAGCGGTTCGGTCGAATCGCGGGGATCCGCCTGGTCTGGGTGGGAGACGGCAATAACACCATTCGGTCACTGGTCTATGCCGGGACGAAGCTCGGGATGACGATCGTGGTCGCGACGCCCGAGGAGTACGGCCTGGACGCGGACACCGTTCGCCGGGGGCGTGCCATGGCGGCCGCCGCGAATGGTGCGCTCCTGATCACCGACGATCCGATCGCCGCGGTTCGCGAGGCGGACGTGATCTACACCGACGTCTGGACCAGCATGGGACAGGAGGCTGCGGCGGCGGTCCGCCGGCGGGTGTTTCACCCGTACCAGGTCAATGCCGCGCTGCTGGCCCGCGCGCCTGGCCATGCCGTGGTCACGCACTGTCTCCCCGCGCACCGGGGCGAGGAGATCACCGACGACGTGTTGGACGGTCCGCGTTCTGTGGC